>CAZDYX010000072.1:9946-11337 GCA_964509775.1 uncultured Desulfobulbia bacterium
ACCAACCGCGAAACCTTGCCAAAAGCGTCACGGTTGAATGAATAGAATTCAGGATTCAGGATTCAGGATTCAGAATACAGAATAGTAAGAAGCGGACCTTTTTATCCTGACTACTGAATTCTGAATTCTGAATTCTTTGACTCGGTTATTATCACCATGAATCGACATAAAAACTGGGAACCTACCCCCAATCAGATCTTGTTCCTCTACTACGGCCTATTTGTTTTTTTAGGTACCGTTGCCCTTGCCTTGCCGGTTGCCGCGCAAGGAGAGGCGATCTCCTTTTTTGACGCCTTCTTTACCGCTTCCTCGGCCCTTTGCGACAATGGCCTTGTCGTTGTTGATACCGGCAGCAGATTCAGTCTTTTTGGTCAGGTGGTGGTTCTGGCCCTTGTTCAGATGGGAGGACTCGGGATCACCACGTTTTCTGTATACTTCTTTTTTTCCATGCATCGGGAAATTATCATTCAGAAGCGCTGGCTGGTCCAGGATACCCTGCTCCATACGCCGCTAAATTCTCTGATAAACCTGCTGGGGGATATTTTTATCCTGACCATTCTTGTCGAGTCCGTGGGCGCGGTTTTTCTTGCATTTCAATTTGTCCCTGACCTCGGCTGGCCCCAGGGCATATTCTCGGCCGTCTTCCATTCCGTCGTTGCCTTCTGTAATGCCGGTTTTTCCCTCTTCCCGGATAAACTCGTCCTTTACCGCGCCAACCCCTTGGTCAACGTGACCATCATGAGCCTCATTATCTTGGGTGGTTTGGGATTATTGGTCCTACGCGACATCGCCGGTTTCTTTAAGCACGGCCGCACCCAAAGGCGTCTTTCGCTCCATTCCCGATTGACCCTCCTTTCGACCGTGATCCTGACAATTGGCGGCGCACTCTTGCTGGGTATTTTTGAATGGGAATCGGCATTGGGACGGATGGACGTTATGGAGAGGCTTTGGGCCGTACTTTTTCAATCGGTAAACGCCCGGACCGCAGGGCTAACAACCGTTGATCTCGACACCTTCGGGGTGCCAAGCCTGTTTTTGATTATCTTGCTCATGTTTATCGGCGCCTCTCCCGGCTCCTGCGGAGGTGGGATCAAGACCACAAGCCTGGCGCTTTTTTTTGCTGTTCTCGCATGCCGTCTCAAGGGGTCTCCCCGTACCAATGTCTTTGGCCGCACTATCCCTGACGAGCTTGCCACCAAAACCCTGACCCTGATTATCCTGGCCTCAATTGTAGTCGCCGCAGGGACCTTAGGCCTCTTAGCGGTCCAGCTTGAGGGAGAGTTCCTCTATGCAAACCAGGGGACGTTTATGGACTATCTCTTTGAAGCGGTTTCCGCCTTTGGTTCGGTCGGCCTCTCCCTTGGCATTACCCCATCGCTTAACGATACGGG
>CAZDYX010000072.1:11347-11759 GCA_964509775.1 uncultured Desulfobulbia bacterium
ATCATGATTGTCCTGTTGATGTTTTTGGGCCGGGTGGGCCTGTTGGCCGTGGCCTTATCAATCCTGAAGCGAACCAGGGATAATGGTATCTGCTACGCCGAAGAAAATATTATGATCGGATAAGAAGGAGACATTTGCCTTATGAAGCGAGTTTGCGTTATTGGTCTGGGGAATTTCGGGTTCCATGTGGCCCGTACCCTATATGAGGACGGTCATGAGGTCCTGGCCGTCGACACTGACCGGGAAAAGGTCCAGGGTATGCGGGACCACGCCTCTCTGGCCATTATCGCCGATGCGTCCAACAAGGAATTTCTGATCGGCCAGGGGATCGACAAGATGGACGCCGTGGTCGTTTCCACCGGCGAACGTTCCCATCTAGCCACGCTGATCACCCTCCATTTAAAGGAACTGG
>CAZDYX010000072.1:11769-12012 GCA_964509775.1 uncultured Desulfobulbia bacterium
AAAAAATTATCGTCAAGGCGCTCAATGAAGACCATGGCCGGATATTGGAAAAGGTGGGGGCAACCCAGGTCATCTTTCCGGAAAAGGACATGGCCATCAAGACCGCCAGAAGCATTGCCAGTCCCAATATCCTGGAGTTCATTTCCATGGGTGAGGGGTATTCCCTTTCCGAGGCGGAACCACCGGCCAATTTTATCGGCAAGACCCTGGCCCAGCTTGACGTCCGCCAACAATATGGGGTCA
>CAZDYX010000073.1:0-11998 GCA_964509775.1 uncultured Desulfobulbia bacterium
AGAGGATAGGTTCGTCCTTTGGGCCTCGCTGCCAGAGGAGGGATTTTCACGGTAAATAACTGTCTCCGACAATAATACTTTTTGAGGGGCCAGCAACCGCAAGCCTCCGGCTTTGCCGGAGGTATCTGACTTATTCTATTAGCTCCTTCACCAAATAAATAGTCTTACCTTTAAGAGCAATATAATGGAAACTATTAGGAAAGTCAAAAATAGGCATTATTCCCTTCAATCCAGACCTCGTAAACGTAAAAAAATGGACACAATACGTAACGTGTTGATTTTGTAAGCTAATTGATGAAATTGGACATCTGTGGCTGTAAGAATGTCCAATTTCTAAAAAAAATAAGTAAAATAAAATAGTTACAACAAACGAAACACTTTGGCGTTTACGAGGTCTGTCAATCCGTAATCATATTGGTTTCCCTCTTTTCCATCCACAACTACGAACCATTTAATGAGCGATGGAACCCCATACACTTGCACTCGATTGGTTTTATACATTCTTGCTTCTTGTATCTGACTGCCCTCCCGAGCCACATACGCCACCCGCTTGCCGTCAGGACTGACTATAAAAGAGTCTCCAAACCATTCAGAAAAATCAATTTGCGCAATAAATGATTCATCTACTCATGCCTATCCGGATGTTGCACACAGCTTGCGGCGCCTCTCATAAAAGTGGTCTAATTCGCCCCACGGGCTGCGATACTGCCAGCATTTTACCCGGAGAAGGGAGTTGTCTCTCCACTTTCGAGATAGAAATGACCCGACGTGGATTCGTTGGGCAACATCCGGATAGGCATGCATCTACTATACGCCGTATCACTTGTTTTGCCTTTCCACATTTTTGGCATGTGCAACCGTCCCAGTGATGTCCTTTATCTCTTAGAGCCTGTCTGAAAATTACAAATTATATACCAATACCTATGATCAATAGCATTCAGTTAATATTCCATAAAGAATTCACGTTATTGCATGGTGCATGGTGTACATAATCAAAATAAGTAAATTGCAGGGCTTTTTTGCGTAATTTCCGGGTGCTAAGCCAGTTGAGCGCTTAGCCCAAATAATTTTCAGACAGGCTCTTAACCATTAACCAATAGCCGGATGGCCTCAAAACCACCCGGCTTTCTTATGAGGTGATTTTTATGGCAATTTCAGTAACGACACCGGCTTGCGGAAAATTTGGTTTCATCCTGAACGCCACGAGTGCGGATGCATCCGGGTGCGAAGAATTGAAGGCGGCTCCGGGGGCGGGCACTTCCATTATTGTGGATCATCTGACAATCAATAACGGTGCCAATGCGATCAGTATCACCATTGGAGAGGGTGATACTGGCGGCGCTGTTACAACGGCGCTTCTTGGGCCTATTGCGATGGCGGTGAATTCGTCATTACAATGGAATTTTCGCCACGGCATGGCTCTAACGGCGGCGACCTCGTTGACGGTTGATGCGAGCGGGGCCGGGGAATTTGTATTTTCGTCCAGGGCAAGGTCGAATAATAAGTACACACGGGTACGGCGTACCGCCTGCGGCGGACGGCGGGGTAACCCGAAAGGCGTCGCTGGAGACCAGGTGGTAGGTGTCCTTATTCATGAAATAACAGCCACCGGCCGGGGCAACCTTCCAAGGTCGTGACCCGGTAAGGCCTCTCCGATGCTTGCAGGCGGCATGGAGGGGCATTTTTTTATGTATGAGGTAAAAAGGACCATAAAAAGGACCAGGGCCGGACCACGCGGAACGATCCTGAGCGATCCTGGGAGGTCAGGGTATGTTCGCATGGAGTTCAAGCTTATACAACAGCCAGCTTGCACCCCAGAGCCGTTACAATTTTGCTGATGGTTTCAAACCTGGGGTTGCCGTCGTCCGAAAGAGACTTGTATAGGCTGGCGCGGGTGACGCCGGCTTTCTTGGCAACCTCTGTCATTCCCTTGGCCCTGGCCGCCGTGCTCAACGCATGGATGAAATCGGATTCATCGCCCGTCGCGGCAACCTCCTGAAGAAAGCAACGGATGTCTTCCGTGGTTTTCAAATGATCCGCTATGTCGAAATGTTTTGTTTTGATGCCCATGGCTTAACCCTCCAATTCGTTCAAAAGCATGGCTGCTTTTTCAATGTCCTTGGCTTGCGCCGCTTTGTCGCCTCCAGCCAGCAGAAGGACCACCGCGCCATTATAGGATGGTGTAGTAAATCCGCAAGCCGCCGCCAAAGAAGAACCGCAACTCAAACAGATTGTCACAGAGTTGCCGGAAATCTCCGAAGTTGCCGTTTTCAACGCGGTCAAGCCTGGCTAAAACCTTCATCCTGACCGAATGGTCCTTCAGTCTGGCAAACCACTTGTCGTACTGTTCCGTGCTCTGGAGTTTGTATTCCATGCGTCTAATGGTATCCTACAGGAAACACAATGTCAAGAATAGGAAAAAAATTATGTTGACACTTCTGCCCTGGGGCAGTTTTGGCGGGGCGGGTGTGAAAGCATCCGCCTTTTTTTATGCCTGAAAGCGGTAAAGGAGCGGTAAAAAAAAGACCGTACAACGAAAAAGGGGTTAACTCAACATGAGCTAACCCCTTTATTTTACTGGTGGGCCGTGTAGGGCTCGAACCTACGACCTACTGATTAAGAGTCAGTTGCTCTACCGGTTGAGCTAACGGCCCATTTTTTCATCTAAGACTTACAATCGAAAAAACTTTGAAAAGGTATCATATGACATTCCGGCCGTCAAGCAAATGTGAAATTATTTCCGCGCAGACCCTAAAGGGGCTATCATATTGAACGGCGGGTGTTAAGGTGTACGGCTGCGACCCTTCGCCAAAATGAAAATTTCCGGGAGCATTCGCCCAAGGGGGCGATTTCCCAGAGCCATTTTTTGTCGGGCCGGGGAAGATGCATGTCATTGATGGTAGATGAGCGGTCCAGGACCGCGCCATCGCGAGCCCGGCGTTCTAGCTCGTAGTCGCTGATAAGGCAGACCGGGCAGGGGAGTCCGGTAAGGGCCTGATAATGGCTTTGCATGATCTGATCCTTCCAGGCGGAAAGTCTTTCCGGATCAATACGCATTTTTGACTGGGCATATTGTGCCGGTATCACCGGAAGCTGGGAAAGAAGATTGAGCGAGACCACAAGGTCTGTGTTGTTGTCCGTTTCCGGAAGCAGGGGTGTGGGTGTTGGAAGCTCCGGGATCCCCTGCTTGCTGTTTTGAAAGAGTCTTTCTGCCACACCGGTGATATCCGCGGTGATAAGCCGGATGTTTTTCCATCTCCTCGCTGCCCGTCGTACCGACCGGAGATGCACAAGGTCGACGAGCAAGAGTTCGTCAAAGGCCTCTGCCATCTCATGCAGGGGAAAATCAAGAAGCATGCCTGATCCGAAAACCATGGCCTTTCGCCTCGTGCGACATTTCTGCATTGTCCTGCGCACCGCATCCTTTGATTCCTCAAGATGCCCTGCCCAGGCAGCGGCACAGCGCCGGTACCGGGAGCGGATTGCAATCGCCTCATTGAGATAGCCCATACGGAAGACAAAGGGCGGGCAAGGGGTGGTGGCATATAAAAAGAGCTCGGCCAGCATTTTATGGGTCTCTGGAATTTTGGTAACCGTTCACCAGGGGAGTTATGACGTGGCCCCAATTTGGGGCCGCAGTCGGGATCGGTATCGGAATCGGTATCGAATCAGTTCACACCGAACTCAATGGATTGCCAAACGCCATTTCAATCCGTTCGATATCGACCCCGATACCGATACCGACCCCGATACTGGTGAACGGTTACGAATTTTGTAATGACGAGGTGAATAAGGAGGGTTATATAACAAATCTCCGCACAGGAATAAAGTGATGAACGAGGTTTATGATTTTTTACACCACAAAGGATTGTTCCCTGGCCGGGATTGCCGCATTGAATTTTTGGCCGGCGACGGTTCCAACCGTAAGTTCGTGCGAGTCATTGCCCCCGGTCAGGAGCCCTTGGTGGTGGTGGTGCCGGAAAAGGGAAAAGAAGGCGCCCTTGCCGAGGCAATGTCCACTTATCAAATCGGTTGCCATCTTTTTAAATGCGGCGTGCCGGTCCCCAAGATCATTGCCTTTGATGAGGAGGCCGGGATAGTTGCCTTTACCGATCTTGGCGATTTGCATTTGCAAAAAGAGGTACGTTCCTTAGGCGATATCCTTCCCTATTATAGGGAGGCACTTGAAATTCTCCTCCATCTTCAGATCCGGGGCCGCGATGCCTTTAACCCCAGTTGGTGCTGGGATACACCGGTATATGACGAAAAACTGATGCTTGACCGGGAATCCGGCTATTTTTTGCGCGAATTCTGGCACGGGTTCCTGGGACAAAAAGCTCATCCCGAGGGGCTGTCCGAAGAATTCGGTCGCCTCGCCCGAAAAGCCGGGGCGCAAGATAAAAGCTTTCTTTTACATCGGGACTTTCAGTCCCGAAACCTCATGGTCAAAAACAACGCCCTGTATGTGATTGATTTTCAGGGTGCCCGGTTCGGCCCCCTGGGCTATGACCTGGCATCGCTCCTTATTGATCCCTATGTGGCCCTGAAGCGGGATACCCAAGAAGAATTGCTCGATTGGTATCTGACTCGTCTTGCCCAACGGATTTCCCTCCCGGTCAAGGAGTTCATGTCCGGTTATCATCACCTTGCCCTGCAGCGGAATCTCCAGATCCTGGGCGCCTTTGCCTTTCTCTCCCAAAAAAGACAAAAAAATATTTTCCTACAATATATCCCCCCGGCGGCCGCAAACCTCCATGCCCTGCTTGGCGAGTCTGATCTCAGGGACTTTCCGCTGTTGCGGGGTATGTCCGACGAGATTCTGATCCTCCTTCCCTTATCACCGGACACCAGCGGAGCGGCTGGTCAATGCCAGCCTCGATGCGGGGGGTAAAATCTTCACATCGGTCCTGGTCAGTTGTAAGGCCATAGGCGGCGAGGGCCTTTTGGGTGGACTCTTCCTCATAATGGGCCCGGTATATGACCGCGAAGGGGCCGTCATGCTCCCTGATCAACCGTTCCATGAGGCGGTCATAGCCGTTGGGGGTGTCCGAGGGGGTGGTAAAATAGCTTTGAATGCGGACAAAGCGTACCCCGGGAGGAAAAAGGGGAATGAGATAGGCCGTGGGTTCGATGCCGGTCATGATGACCATGGTATGGGCCGGATCAGCCATTGTAGGTGGATTCACCCCGAAGTAGTCGCCATCCCAGGGGACTCGTCCCCATGTTGCCGGTTCCAGGGTAATAAGAATGACCAGAAAACTTGCCAGCACCAATATGTTCCTGAGCAGGGGACGGGCGACCAGTCTTTCGAGTAAAAGCCAGATCCCTAGGGGGGCAAGGAATTCAAGCGGGATAATATAGCGGTAGATGGCAAAGATTTTGAGCCAGGCCCCATAGGATGCCAGCATGGTAATCTGGGTATAACGGGCCTTAGACCGATCGAGCAGGACAACAGAAGGCTCTACCTGCGGCCGGTGCGTCGTATTCCTTAAAAACCGCAGGAAAGGTAAGACCAGGACGGACAGGATGAGAAAGGCATACCATAGGGGCAACCGCAGGTCACAAAACGCGATCTCGGCCGTTTTCCGGGGAGCAAAGCCGAAAAAGAAGGGAAAAATCAGGGCATCCGTGATGCTCCGGGGCAGAAAGCGCGCGTCCCGGTAATCGCCGAGACTAGCCATGGGGGATTTGAAGATGTGGTTGAAATAGGGAAAGAGGGGATTGCCGAACCGTGCCCAGAGATCATACATCCAGAATCCGGCGAAAAGGGCGATGCCGGCGAGCACGCCCAGGCCGAAAAAGAAGGCAAGGAGCAAACGGTCTTTTATCCGGCCGGCAATAAAGAGAAAGGCAAGACACATCCCCACGCAAAAGATTGCGGCCGGCTGTTTCAGGCCGGCGGCAAGTCCGCATAATAAACCGGAGCCCAGGGCCACGGCAATTGCCCTGGATGAGAGAGGGGCGCACAAGGATGGATGATGCCGGACCACCAGCAACAAGGCGCTGAGGACAAAGAGGCTCAGGATATTATCGGCAAACATGGTCCCCAGCTCGGAAATATTGCCCGCCGCCACCATCCCCACCAGGGCGATTAGGAAGGAGTGCCTTCTTCTCTGTACCGCTGAAAGGCTTGCCGGAAGAAGGTCTTTGCTGATGAAAAAGAGGAGGATAAAGTTTATCCCCTGTACGGTTCCCAGGAGAAAGCCCACCATCTTGGGCGGCAGGGAGATAACCGCATAGTAAAAGGGGAGGTATAATAAGGGGTTGTAAAAGGTCGCCACCTGACCGGGCAGGATGTCGAAATCAAGCCGCCCCCTAAGAAAGGCATAGGGGTTATAGAAATGGTAATTCCTTAGATCCCAGTTGGCGTCCTGGCCCAAGGAAAGGGCAAGGAACCCGAAGAGGGGCGGCATCAGGGCCAGGATGAACATCCAGAGGCACCTTGGGGTCGCCCCTTCTTTTATGGGTGGGTTTCTGTAATTCATGTTGGAATAGTTTTGGAATAGTTAGTGCCTGAACGGAAATTCGGGTTTCACGGATATTAGGTCCTTTAGGTCCCTTGAGTCCTTTGGGAATTATGGGAATAATGGGACTTCTGGGAGTTATGGGACCTATACAAGCAAGGCTGGATCAGCTCCAACCCGACTTTCCGTTCAGGCACTAGTTAAAGAAAGATGCGGACCCTTACGGTTTAAGCCGGCGCACGGTTTTAAACTTATTATCCAGGAGGACATGATCTGCCAGAAGAAAGTAGATCTCCCGGTTGCGGCGGTTCACCGTATCAAGGATCAGTCCGGTGACTACGGACAATAACCCCATCAGGCACAAGGAGGCGGCCAGCACCGCGGTTGAAAAATGAAAGACCTTGCCGGTGGCCATAAACTCGCTGATGACGATGGAACCGAAGGCGAACCCGCTCAGAAATGCCAGGAGTCCGGCGCTCAAAAAAAAGACGAGGGGCCTGAAATCCTTGAAGATCGTAACAATGGTCTGGAGCAGGAGCCAGCCGTCCCGAAAGGTGTTCAGTTTTGAGTAACTGCCGGCAGGCCTGGCCTTGTAGGGGATGGTGACCTCCTTGATCGGCAGCCCGTTTTCCAGGGCATGCAGGGTCATCTCGGTCTCGATCTCAAAGCCCTTGGAGAGCACCGGTATGGTTTTGACAAAATAGCGGCTGAAGGCGCGGTACCCGGAGAGGGCGTCGGTGAGGCGAGATTGAAAAAGGAGATTGATCAGACCAACGATGAGTTTGTTCCCGGCAACATGGAGACGCCGGAAGGCACTCTGCTCAAAGACCTGCAACCGAGCCCCGACCACCATTTCCGCATCCCCCTTTAATATCGGTCCGATCAGGTCCGAAACGTTCTCCGATGGATAGGTGTCATCGCCATCCACCATGACATACACATCGGCATCCACCTCCCGGAACATATGGCGTACCACCACCCCCTTGCCCTTGATGGCCACATAATGGACATGCGCACCGGCCGCCCATGCCTCTTCGCTGGTCCGGTCCGTGCTGCAGTTGTCAAAGACATGGATTGCCGCCTCGGGAAGAACAGCCCTAAATCCCTTGACCACGGCCTGGATGGTGGTCTCTTCATTATGACATGGAATGATAACGGCGATCTGTTGATTCATGTTCTCTGTGGCCCCTTAGGAACTCCATGAGGCTCCAAGTTATTTAAAGAGCTTCTTGCAAAAGTCCGGAAAATGCACTTTTCGTCATTCCGGCGAAGGCCGGAATCCAGTTGTTTCAAGGAGTTACGAAATCAATGGACCCCGGTTTTCACCGGGGTGACGACTTTTGCAAGAGGCTCAAAAGAGAAAGATATACCTTCACGGCGGCAGATCATACCCGTAAGGAGATTGGATGTAAAGCGGATGAATGGGGAGATGGGAAGTTTTGAGGCGGCTGTTTTTTTTTATACCCCCAAATGGCCTTGGCCAAAATGGAGTAGGGATGATTAGGGGGAATATTGACTTGGTTTCTGTTAGAAAAACCTAAAAAATACGGCGGGCGTTTTTCCCCCCTGAAGTTTCCTAATTGTCAAAGCGTATCCCGCCTGGTATTTTATAAAGGCTCTTTTTGACTATGAACCGGTGTGGAATTAATTGTATTTTTTTCCTTCAAGGAATGGGCCTCCCGAAGCAATTTCTTATCACCCTGCAAAAAGATAAATCGGAACATCACAATAAGCACATAGGCCAGAAAATGTCTCATGCTATTTTTACGGTATTAGTCGAAGAGCATCTCAAATCCAACAAACCGGATTTTTACTTTGCACCGAAATGGAAAGTCCTTGAGCCATTATCCCTTGGACAAAAAACAGGAAAATGTGTTGAGGGGAAAGAGGAAAAGCAGAATGTTGTCATTATGTATTCAAAACATGGTCATGCGGTTGCAGGGATCTTAAAAGAATGCCATTCAAAAGATAACGTCATTGAAATAGAATTGGGCACAGAGCAAAAGAAAAATTCAGAAAACAACTGGAGCGTCAAGGCAGGGAGCTCTGTTCAAATTGAAAATGTTGTTTCGAATCTGAAGAATATCCATAAGATATTTTTTCTTGGAGGAATTTTGCCCCTTGAATTTGATATAAATAACATTGATTTTTTTAAACAAACCCAGGAAGAAGGAATTATATCATTATTTCAAACGGTTAAAGCCTTATCCAAATATAATTCTCAACAAAATCCAATTACCATAAAAATCTTCACCAATAATGTTCATCAAATTATTCCACAAGATACGGTAGTACCTTTTTCCGGAGTTTTTTCAGGGTTTGTTGGTTCAATGGCAAAGGAATTTTGGAAATGGAAAATCAATCTTTTGGATATTGATTTGAATGAATTTGAAGATATGCCAAAAAATCAAATCCATGGGTTTATCGAGGGAATCAATAAAAATAAAAAATATCCTGTTGAAATTTCCTTGCGAAGAAACCTCATCTATAAAAGAGAGGTAGACCGTTTGGAATTGACTGTTTCAGATAAATTAGCCTTTCAGCAAAAGGGCGTTTATATGATTATTGGCGGAGCTGGTGGAATCGGTCTTGAAATGGGGTTGCTTCTAGCAAAAACCATTCAAGCAAGGCTGGTGTTAATTGGAAGAAGTGAATTAAATGATGACCAAATCAAAAAAATAGCTGAGATGGAAGCAGTTGGAGGAGAAGTTCTTTATCAGCGGGCAGATGTTTGCAAGGAAGAAGAAATGCAACAGGCGGTAAAAATAGCTAAATCGCATTTTGGGCAGATTCAGGGGGTGGTCCATTCAGCCGTTGTTACGAGAGATAACCTCATAGTAAATATGGATGAAAACGGCCTACGTTCCGCTCTTGCTCCAAAAGTTCTGGGAAGTGTAATACTTAACAAGGTCTTAGAAGGAGAACAGCTTGATTTTATGATTTATTTCTCCTCAGTTCAGGGCCTGGTCGGAAGTCCTGGAGTAAGCAATTATTCTGGCGGCTGTTCTTTCGAGGATTCATTTGCATCATATTTGGTGCAGATAAAAAATTATCCGGTAAAGGTTATCAATTGGGGATTTTGGAGTGGTGTAGGTGTTGGTTCTCCTGAAGATTTAAGAAAACGAATGGCGGCAGTAGGAGTAGAGTCTATTTCAACAAAGGAAGGAATGGAGGCCTTTAACACCATACTACTAAGCCCGGTGAATCAACTGGTGGTGATGAAAGCAAGTGATAAAGTTCTGTTAGGAATTGGATTTGAAGTTTTGACGAGTGAAAAAATAGATATTTAGTAGAGAGAAAATCAATGGAGCACCAAATAGTTTATTCCGAGAGCATTGCGTCATATCTTGATGATGTTACAAAGGAAATGCAGGAATTTGCCAAGAATGATTTGATCGGAAATGATTTGTCTTCGGTTTTTAAACAATTGAATGATTTTGCCCGGTATCTGTTGCTGAATTCTTTTCAGGAGATGGGCGCTATCAATGAAAGTGGGAAGCATTACACTCAAGACCAACTAATAGATATTCTCGAAATCGTACCTCAACAGTACCGTTTATTCGAGTCTTTGCTTGAAATCATGGCAAGAGCCGGATATGTCCAAATAAATGGTCAACATATTAAAAATGTAGCAATTTTAGACACCGAACCACTGAAGAAAACATTGAAAAATCTTGGAGTTATAAAGGAGCAATTTCTACAAAAAATTCCTGAGTATGAAGCCTTCATTAATCTTATTTGGATTTGCACAAGCGCATGTCAAGATATTTTGAAAGGGAAAAAAAGAGGTGTTGATGTTATTTTTCCAAAAGGAAGCTTGGATTTGGTAACAAAAATCTATAAAGACAATAAACTATTTGACGCTTACAACCAATTACTTGCCGAGACGATAAAATTATACGTGAAAAAAAGGTTGGAAAAAAATTCAAACGCGCAGATTAAAATTCTTGAAATAGGTGCTGGGACAGGGGGAACAAGTACTTTTGTCATGGATGTATTAAAAGAATTTTCTGCCAATGTTGTGTCTGTTTATACGGATATTTCACCGTATTTTGTCAAATACGGAAGAAAAAATTATGGCAAAATAGCATCCTTTATGGAATTCAAGGTGCTAAATATTGAGAAAAGTCCTTTGGATCAAGGAGTTGCTGCCAATAGTTTTGACTTGATTTTTGCGAGCAATGTGATTCATGCAACCCAAAATATCACCAATTCATTATGCAATACCAAGGTGCTTTTAAAAAAGAATGGATTGCTGTTGCTAAATGAGATGACTTCAAAAACCGATTTTTCAACCTTAACCTTCGGATTAACTGATGGTTGGTGGCTATTCGATGATGCGAAGTGTAGAATAAATGGTGCACCATTGCTAACCCAGGAAAAATGGCAGGAGGTCATGGAGGAGAACGGAATACACGGTGTTACAGCCTTAAGATTTCATCCTCCGGCGGAAGACGAACCTGGGATCAATATCATCATTGGAGAGAGTGATGGCATTATCACTAAGAGTCTGTCAGAATTTTAAATCACGAACAACTAGATATCTGTACAGGAGGAATACAACAAGTGGAAGGATTGGACGAACTCGAAACGCAGATAAGAGAGATCATAGCTGATCATTTTGACATCGATATTTCTGAGGTACGGACGGACACAACCATAGCCGAATTTGGAGGGGACTCGCTGGAAATGCTTCAGTTGTTGGCAATCTTTGAGAACAGATTCGGTATCTCGATCTCTGTCGAAGATGCCATAAAAATGGAATCTGTGAAAAGCTGGGTAGAGTTTATCAGGAAGCATCTTCCATGAAAAGAAGGGTTGTTATAACAGGCCTGGGAATTTTATCCTCTGTCGGAATCGGCAAGGAGGAGTTTTGGAGTTCACTCACTGCAGGGCGGTCAGGAATAGGGGAAATAACCCTCTTTGATCCAACGCCTTTCAGATCTCAGATGGCAGGTGAGATAAAAGGATTCAATCCCGAGCCGTATATCACCAAAAAAAATCTTAGATGGATGGACAGGATATCACAGATCGCGGTGGTTGCGGCCCAGATGGCGGTGGAAGATGCCTGCCTGATACCGCCCGAAGAAACAGGCCTGATCCTGGGAACAGGTATTGGAGGTATCCTGTGGCAGCAGACTGGCATTGAACAATACTTTTATCTCGGTCCTGCCAAAATGGATCCGGCGAACATCCCAAAGATAATGTACAACGCAGCAGCAGCCCATATTTCCATGAGGTTCGGATTGATGGGAGAAGGATTTACCATAACGACCGCATGTGCATCCGGAACACATGCTATAGGAGAGGCCTATCGGCATATACGGCATGGTTATTCGGATCTGATCATAACCGGAGGCACAGAGGTGCCGCTCAGTCATCATCTTCATGGCGCATGGTGTGCGCTGAGGGTGCTCTCGACAAGAAACGACACTCCGGAGAGTGCCTGTCGTCCGTTTAGTAAAGACCGTGACGGCATGGTCCTTGCTGAAGGAGTGGCGATCCTTATCCTCGCAGAACTTGATCATGCCTTG
>CAZDYX010000074.1:0-3817 GCA_964509775.1 uncultured Desulfobulbia bacterium
TGGGCAGCACCCCCCGGGTCTGTCTCACCCCGCCGTCAAGAGACAGCTCCCCGATCACGGCATAACGGGAGAACATATCACTCTGAAGCTGTTCACAAGCGGCAAGGATCCCCAGGGCAATGGGCAGATCATAACCGGTCCCCTCTTTTTTTATGTCGGCGGGGGCAAGATTTACGGTGATCCGGCGGGATGGAAACTCATAGCCGGAGTTCTTGATCGCGGCCCGGACCCGATCCTTGCTTTCCTTCACCGCCCCTTCGGGAAGGCCCACAGTGGAAAAGGCAGGCAGTCCGAAGGCGATGTCCACCTCCACCTCCACCAGTATTCCGTCTACGCCCATCACTGCCCCGCTTAAGACCTTGGCGAGCATCCCCTCCCCTCCCCTACTTTCCAAGGCGGGCTATGCCCGCAACCCAAGTTGTCTTGTTCCACTGCAAAACAGAATTTCGAATGTCGAACAAGGAATTTCGAATTATGAAATTTTTGGCCTTGATCATCGTTTAGGCCAATATACTCATTGTGGTTTTTTAATAAAGGCAAGAGTGAAATCGCCGCACTGGGGTGCGGCGTTCCCGGGAATGCCGCACCCCAGTGCGGCAAATCCAACACTCCCCGCGCTGATCAGATGCTCTTTATTGACGCCCGCCACCTTTACCGCCAGATCGACCGCGCCCACCGCGACTGGACCCCGGCGCAGATCGAGTTTCTGGCCAACATCGCCCGGCTTTACCGGGACGAGCAACCCGAGAACCTGCACGACAGCGCCAACCTGCTGGCCGAACACGGTTTTCTCCCCTCTACCTCCGGGGCTAGGGTGAGGGGGGAAATGGCCGAAACGATGATCAAGGCCGAATGTTCAATGTTTTTTCACTGTTCACTAACCACTAACCACTAACCACTGCATCCACCGGCCGCTGCCCCCTTAGGACCATTGCCTGGGCCCGGTCCAAAAACGGGGTCAGGGTGCCCGAGTCGAGAGCGGAAATGGACAGGGCTTCGTAAATCCGGCATTGGGCAAGCACATAATCGGCCGGCATCCGATCCGCCTTGTTTAAGACCCGCATTATTGGAATCTTCCCGAGCCCCAGGTCAGAGAGGAGATCCTCCACTATCTTAAGCTGTTCCGGAAAACGGGGATTACTCACATCAATCACATGGACCAGGAGATCGGCCTCAAAGAGCTCTTCCAGGGTGGCCTTGAATGCCTGCACCAGTTCCTCTGGCAGGTCGCGGATAAAACCGACCGTGTCCGTTATAATCACCTCCTGGTCCTGGGGGAACTTCAGGCGGCGGCTGGTGGGGTCCAGGGTGGCAAAAAGCTTATCTTCAACAATGATATGGCTCTGTGTAAGGGTGTTTAAGAGCGTTGATTTCCCGGCGTTGGTATAGCCCACGAGGGATATGACGGGCAGGTCCCGTTTGCGGCGGCGGCCGCGGCGTTCGCTTCGTTGCCGGCTGACGCCGAGAAGATCATCGGTGAGTTTTTTGAGCCGCTCCCGCACCCGGCGCCGGTCCACCTCAAGCCTGGTCTCACCCGGTCCCCGTCCGCCGATGCCGCCGGTAAGGCGCGACAGGGCGTCATCCCGCTTGGTGAGCCGCGGCAACAGGTATTTGAGCTGCGCCATCTCAATCTGGAGTTTTCCCTCGCGGCTTAAGGCCCGGCGGGCAAAGATGTCGAGAATGAGCTGGGTACGGTCTATCACCCTGAGTTCGGTATGGTCGGTGATGGAACGGATCTGGGAGGGGTTTAATTCCTGATCAAAGATGAGCAGATTGACATCCTGCTGGAGGGCGGCAAGCATGACCTCGCCGAGTTTACCCTTGCCCATGATCCATTTGTGGTTGACCTTATCCCGGCGTTGGATAATGGTGTCAAATACCGTGATCTCGTCTGAACGGGCAAGCTCCATCAGTTCGAGCACGGATTCCATGGCCCGGGCTCGGTGCAGGGAGGTGACGCTAATGAGTATGGCGCGATCCTGATCCTGCTCTACTGCCTTCATTGGCCGCAACCGGGAGAATTCCTCTTCCAGGGCATTGATCAGGGATAAAAAATTTGGCAATTGTTGGGTGGGGACGACCGGCGGCAGAAAAAGCCAGTTCTTTTGGTCAACGGGCCGGGGCACCAGGTGGGCCGCATAGATCCGTTCCGGCAGGCCGTCGCCCATGATCTTGATTACGGCCATGAGGTCAAGGCGGAGAAAAAGAAGATCAAGAAGATCATCACGGGAAAGATCCTCGCCTGCCGGATGAGTATGTACGCAACGCAAGCCCCGAAGTCGCCCCTTCCCGGAGCGGAAGGAATCAAGGGAAGGAATAACGATTGATCTGTTGTCGCCCACCATAAGGGTTTCGATTTGGCCGGCCCGGTCTATGAGGACACCTATCTGACGGCGGGTCTCGGCCGAGATCTCGGTCAAGGACCTAGCCATTTCCGGGCTGATAATGATATCCCGGGGCACCCGGCCGCGGGCTATCCGCTCCAGGCGCTTTCGCTGGACAGGTTTTAATCCGGTGAGATTACCGACCACGTTTCCTATGGGGTTTCCCTCCTTTTCATGTTGCGAGTTCGTAGGTTGGGTTAGGCGCCCTTTGCCGTAACCCAACAATCAACTTTCCATCTAGCCTCATCGCTAGTCGGTGTCCCTTTCATTGTCGGGTTACGGCCAAAAAACGGCCTAACCCGACCTACGATTACTGCAAAACGAATTTCGAATGTCGAACAAGGAATTTCGAATTATGAAATTTTTCTTGGCGTTGCAGGGCTGTCCTCCTTTGACATTCTGCGGTTCCTTGTTCAATATTCGACATTCTGTTTTTATGGCGCAAGGTTACCCCCCTCTTCTCTCCCGGAGCAGCCGTTTGTCCCCCACCCTGATGGTGAGTTTGAGCCGGTCAAAATATTCGAGCAAGGGGATGGAGAATTTTCTCGTCAGGCCGGTGAGGGTCTTGAAACCACCAGGATCGATTTCTCCTTCCTTGTTGAGATGGGCAAGAAACTGCTGCTCAAGCAGGGCAAGGGGTTGGCAATGAAAATAAAGGTCCTCCTTAACCTTAATAAGGAACTTATCCCTGACCAGGACGGCAAGCATCGAAAGGACCTGACTCGGGGCAACCAGGGAAAATTTCTCCAGGGTCTCTTTCACGGTGGGGGGAGTTAGTCCGGCCTGTAAATAGAAAGTAGACAGGTCATGACGCAGGCTCTCCTCGTCTGCCTTAAGGGACACCCGGTACTCTGCCAGGCGTACCCAGGCGTCGTCCAGGGCAATTTTGGCCGCCTTGGTGAGATCGTTTAAGAGATGTTGAAAAAGCCGGGGATCAAGCTGGCGCGCCAGTCGCGTGCGCAGCTCCTCCTTGGAAAGGCCGGGCTGCAAGGGGTGTTCCTGATGATAGATGGCCAGAAGTTCAAGGGTCTTTTTTTTCAGCCCTTCAAAAACCTTGTCGGCCAGAAAGCGCTCCCGATCTCCGGGAACGACCAAAATCTTCTTGGTGGAAATGGGGCCCTCCAGGACCTTTTTGAGCGACTTGCCAAAGATTGCCATCTTTACCGCCAATTCCTCCGTGGTAAGACCGATGATCCCGCTTTCGGCAAGATGAAGCAGGGCCAGATCCTCCTTGGAGCCTTGATGGTAGGTCGCAAAAACCGGCCCATTGGCCGGCCGGAATCGGCGCCGTCGCGCCGGGCCGAGAAAAAGTCCTCTCCCTCGCAGCGGGTGCAATAGGGACAGACATGCACGGCATCGGGCCTCAACAGGGCGTCAAGAAGCTGGCGGCGGCTGGCTTCCTCATGGTCACCGCCACCACGCTGCGCGCGGTG
>CAZDYX010000074.1:3827-11984 GCA_964509775.1 uncultured Desulfobulbia bacterium
GCCGCCGCCGATGGTGGTCACCGGTGAATAACTCCGCACAACATACCGGTCACCGGGCCAAACCGCAACCGGGGCCTCAAGCAACACCTGAACATTGACCTGCTGTCCGGGAAGAATTTCCTCGTCCTCGAGCAGAACCAGCCGGCCCAAGACCTCATCGGTGCCAAGGTGCACGCGGATCCGGGTCCGGTTCTTGAAATTCTTGGGATTGGCGGCCAGATAATGAAAATCCGCATCAAGAAGAAAGGATGGCCGTAAACAACCGGGAGTGGCCACCACCGAACCCCGGGGAATGACCTCCTTTTCCACCCCCTGGATATTGACGGCGGTCCTCGCCCCGGCCTCCGCCTGATTGACATCCTCGCCATGAACCTGGAGCCCCCTGATCTTGGCGGCAAGGTCTTGCGGATAGATAACGACGGGATCGCCCACCCCGATCCGGCCGGAAATGGTGGTACCGGTCACCACGGTTCCGAATCCCTTCATGCTGAACACCCGGTCTACGGGTAACCGAAACGGCCCCTGAGCCAAGGCCATATCGGTCGTTGCGGCAAGCCGGTCAAGGACCTTGACCACCTCGGCCAGTCCTTCGCCGGTGGTCGAGGAAACCGGCACGATAGGGGCTCCGGCAAGAAAACCTGAAGACAGAAAATCCCTGGTCTCTTCGATAACGAGATCAAGCCAGTCCGGCTCCACGAGATCCTTTTTCGTTATGACCACCAGCCCCCGGGTAAGGCCAAGGAGACTGCAGATCGCAATATGCTCTCTGGTCTGCGGCATCACCCCCTCATCGGCCGCAATCACCAGGGCCACGAGATCCATCCCGCCGGCACCGGCCACCATGTTTTTTACAAACCGCTCATGCCCCGGCACATCAACTATTCCCAGACGAATACCGCAGGGAAGATCAAGATGGGCAAATCCGAGTTCAATAGTGATCCCCCGCTCCTTTTCCTCCTTGAGCCGGTCCGTGTCAATGCCGGTCAGGGCCTTGACCAGACTGGTTTTTCCGTGATCCACGTGGCCTGCCGTGCCCAGGATAATCTCCTTCATGGTCTAAAGGCCTCCGGAAAGATAGGGATTGGTCTCTTTTTCCCGGCCGATGGTGGAGCGGGCACCGCCATAACCATGTCCCGGCCAGACCACGGTCTCGGGCGGCAGGGTGAGCAGCCTTTTCCGAATGGAGTTCATTAGGGCGCTGGCGGAACCACCTGGAAAATCGGTCCGACCAAGCCCATTCACGAACAGGGTATCACCGGTAAAGAGCTGTCCTTGTCCGTAAAGACAGATGCCGCCGGGGGAATGGCCAGGGGTATGGATCACCGTCAAGACGACCTTCCCCACCGAGATGGTATCGCCGTCCTTCACCGGGACGTCGGCCGGGGGCGAGGATGGCAGGCCGAGTTGGCGGAAAAATAACTGGACCATGGGCTTTTCGAAAAAGGCCACATCCTCTTCATGCATGACGATTTTGGCGCCCGTTTTTTCTTTGATGGCGCGATTGGCACAGACATGATCGGGATGGCCATGGGTATTGACGATATATTCCACCGTCACCCCTTCCTGCTTGCAAAGGGCAAGAATTTTTTCCTCATCGCCGCCCGGGTCGATGAGCAGCCCTTTTTTTGTCTCTTCACAGGCAACGAGATAGCAGTAAACCGCCATTACGCCCACCATACATTGTTTGACAATCATATCGCCTGGCCCCTCTCCTTATTACCCCGCGACGGCAGGGCGGAAACCACCGCCTCCAATACCAGGGAAAACGACTTCACGGCCAGTGCGTCTTCCTGTGAGACCAGATAGGGGGTGCCGTCATCGCCCCCCAGCACCACCCGGGGGTCAAGAGGGATCCTGCCGAGAAAGGGGATGCCGAACTCCTGGGCCGTCCTTTCCCCGCCGCCGGTCTTGAATATCTCCACCGGCTGTTGGCAATGGGGGCAGACAAAGCCGCTCATATTTTCCACCAGGCCAACTATCTCCATTTTCAACTGCCGGCAGAACATGATGGATTTACGCACATCGGCAAGCGCCACCTCCTGGGGAGTGGTGACAATAAGGGCATGGCCGTCCTTGATGAGTTGGGCCACGGTCAATGGTTCATCACCGGTTCCGGGTGGCGCATCTATTATAAGATAATCGAGTTCCCCCCAGTCCACATCGGCAATAAACTGACGAATGGCCTGCATCTTGAGCGGTCCCCTCCAGATAATGGCATCATCCCGGTTGGGCATCAGATAGTCGAGAGACATCACCTTGAGATTTTCGCCCCCATCAGAGGCCGGGATTAGCCCTTGTTTTTTCCCGCTCTTCAGGGTCTCGGAAATCCCCAGCATCCGGAAGATATCCGCACCGTGCAGATCCACATCCATGAGCCCGATCTTATACCCCATCCTGCTCAATCCCAGGGCGAGGTTGGCAGCCACCGTGCTTTTCCCCACCCCGCCCTTGCCGCTCATTACCATGATCTTATGCGTCATCCGGCCCAAGGTCGATTTTATGATCAGATCCTGAATGGCGATATTCGCCTTGGGTGAGCCACAGGTTTCCCTCTGCGGACCGCACCCCTTACTTTTGCATAAATTTGACACGTATTACCTCCGCGATCTTTGGTTGTTTATTAGTAACTACTCAGGTTCAGGGTTCAAGATTCAAAATTCAAGATTCAAAATTCAAGATTTTAAGGATTGCCAATCAACATTTCAGACTATTTACCATGGCCTTTCTCTGGCAAGACCGTAAATCTTGAATTTTGAATCTTGAATCTTGAACCTTGAATCTTGAATCTTGAATCTTGAATCTTACAACTTGAGTAGTTACGTTTTTTAATAAATGCCTTACTTAGGACCTTGTCAACTGACGGTACTTGATCCGGTGGGGCTGATCGGCGGCAGCACCCAGCCGGGTCCGTTTGTCCTCTTCATATTCGGAATAGGTGCCGGAAAACCATTCAACCCGGCTTTCTCCCTCAAAGGCCAAAGTATGGGTGCTGATCCGGTCAAGAAACCAGCGGTCATGACTGATGATCAAGGCACAGCCGCCAAAATTTTCCAGGGCCTCTTCCAATGCCCGTAGGGTATTCACATCGAGATCGTTCGTCGGTTCATCAAGAAGAAGGACATTGGCCCCTTGCTTCAGCATGCACGCCAGATGCACCCGGTTACGCTCACCGCCCGAAAGAAGGCCCACCTTCTTTTGCTGGTCGGTCCCGGAGAAATTAAATCTGGACACGTAGGCACGGGAATTGAACTCCCGGTCTCCCAGCCTGATAATCTCCTCTCCCCCGGAGATGACTTCCCAAATGGTCTTTTGCGGATCAAGGGCCGAACGGCTCTGATCCACATAGGCAAGACTCACGGTCTCGCCGAGTCTGATCGTACCCGAATCCGGTTGTTCCTGGCCGATAATCATCCGAAACAAGGTGGTCTTGCCGGCGCCATTGGGCCCGATAATTCCCACAATGGCGCCAGGCGGAACCGTAAAGGTCATCCCCTCCACGAGCAACCGATCACCATAGGCCTTGGCCACGTTGTCCGCCTGGACAACAATGTTTCCGAGGCGCGGGCCGGGCGGTATATAGATCTCCAGGTCCTTTAATTTCGCCTGGCTTTCCTGCCCGAGCAAGGTCTCGTAGGCGTTGATCCTGGCCTTTCCCTTGGCCTGCCGTCCCTTTGGAGACATCCGGATCCACTCCAGTTCATGCTGTAGGGTCTTCTGTCGTGCGGTTTCGGTCTTCTCCTCCAGGGCCAGGCGCCTTTGCTTCTGCTCAAGCCAGGAGGAATAGTTCCCCTGCCAGGGAATACCCCGGCCCCGGTCCATTTCCAGAATCCAACCCGCCACATTATCCAGAAAATAACGATCATGGGTCACCGCGATGACGGTTCCGGCATAACGATGTAAATGCT
Organism: uncultured Desulfobulbia bacterium; assembly: GCA_964509775.1. GTDB lineage: Bacteria > Desulfobacterota > Desulfobulbia > Desulfobulbales > CAZDYX01 > CAZDYX01. The sequence continues at coordinate 7,733 of CAZDYX010000074.1, forward strand.
GTTCCAGCCAGGCAACGGTCTCGGCGTCAAGATGGTTGGTCGGCTCATCAAGAAGGAGGATATCCGGTTTCTGAAGAAGGAGCCGGCAAAGGGCCACCCGTCTCATTTCTCCGCCGGAAAGGATCTTGACCGGAGTCTCCCCGGGCGGGCAACGCAGGGCGTCCATGGCCATCTCCAGCCGACTGTCGAGATTCCAGGCGTCCAGGGCGTCGAGTTTTTCCTGCACCTCCCCTTGTCGGGCAATGAGTTTATCCATCTCCTCGTCAGAAAGGGGTTCGGCGAACCGTTCATTGATTTGATTGAAATCGGCAAGTAATTGCACCGTCTCCCTCACCCCTTCCTCGACAATCTGGCGAACCGTCCTTGTTTCATCCAGTTGCGGCTCCTGCTCCAGAAACCCCACGGTAAGACCGGCGGAAAGAATGGTCTTGCCGAGAAAATCCTTATCCACTCCGGCCAGGATCCGTAACAAAGAGCTCTTGCCGGAACCGTTCAGCCCCAGGACGCCGATCTTGGCGCCATAAAAATAAGAAAGGTAAATATCCTTCAAGATCGGCCGTTTATTATAAAACTTGCTTACGCCGATCATGGAATAAATAACCTTGTTCGTCTCAACAGCCATCTAGTTCACTCCTCTTCACATCTATATTTTCAGCCCTTTATATGAAAATGAAGAATCCAGAATCCAGAATCCAAAATCCAGAATTCCGTCCCCTGCCCTCACATCTCAACCCTCGTGATAACACCGTGCAGCTTATGGGAAGGCAATTTGTAAAACTGAACATATGATGGGGTCAAGCGCTTAATTATCGAAAAAATCGTCCAGAAAAAATTCCTGGTCGCTATCTCCTCAAGTCCATAGAATATTGCCTTCTCCTCGATTCCAGCCACCTTCAACAGCTCCTCCACATCCACTATTTCCATATAACCGAGAAGAATCTCGAACCCCGCCAATCCCTCCGCATAATTGTCCTTATAAAAACTGATTACCCCGTACGGTTCATCCAGTCTTACGATAGATACAATAATATTGTTGGTATAAATTATATTATTTATAAACATCGTCTGAAAAATATAGGGGGGGATCATGTTAATATCCCTGGCAAAAAACAGAGCTGTCCCCCTGATCCTATAAATGTCGGGAAATATCTCGTTATATTTGTCCAGAAAAGATTCAAGAGGCATGGGTCGCAATGATTTATACATTTTTTTATTACCATATGTATATATAATAATTAAACATAATGGTATTGATGAAATAATGATTGACCAATATCCCCCATGCGGCAATTTATATAAATTGGAAAGCAAGAAAATAAAATCCACTACGGCGACGATAAACGCAACGGAGGACTTTCCCCATCGTCCCTTCAACCAGAATATCCAGGTCAACATGATACCGGTAATGGTCATGTCGCCCGTGACCGCCAAACCGTATGCGGCGGCAAGGTTACTGGACTCTCTGAATACAAACATTATTAGCAGGACAAAGGCAAGTAGAAACCAGTTTACGGCACCTATATAAATCTGGGATTTTAACTTTGTCGAGGTATAATCAACTTTTAATAAGGGGATAATCCTGGTGGTTATGGCCTGATAGCAGATGGAAAACATACCGCTTATCATGGCCTGTGACGCTATGACGGTAGCAGCAATGCTGATAATAAGAAAGGGGATATAGAGGATTGGGGCCTGGTGTGATATCATTTCAAAAAGAACATTTTTGACCTCAGGATGCCGGATGAGAAACGCCCCCTGCCCCAGATAAGATAACAGCAGGGTCCCGAAGACAAAATACCACGCCCTGACAATCGGCCGCCGACCGAGATGTCCCATATCGGCGTACAAGGCCTCGCCCCCGGTGGCGCACAAGATGACCTTGGAGAGCACAAAAAAACCCGCGATTCCATGTTCGGCAAGGAACTGAAGGCCGTAAAAGGGATTTATTGCCCGAATCACCGAAGGCATCTTTTGGATGGATATGATTCCTGAAACCGACAGGAATAAGAACCATATCAACATTATGGGCCCGAAGGCTGCACCTACCCTCTCAGTGCCCTTTCTTTGGAAGAGAAACAATAATGTCGCAATGACAGCGGCAATTATGATAATGGTATCCTGATTGATTTCTTCAAAATGCGGAATGAGCGCTATTCCTTCAACCGCGCTCAAGATACTGATTGCCGGGGTAATAACACCGTCGCCAACCAGGAGAGAAATTCCTATGAAGGAAAGAAAGGTAATAAACGAGACCCGCCTGCCTTTCTTTAACATAGGTAAAAGGACTTCCCGGAGGACGATGGTACCCCCTTCCCCCTTTTTGCTGATACTCATGGCGAGCCACGAGTATTCGACAAAGACAAGCAAAATGAGGGTCCAGACAATCAGCGAAAGCACTCCGATGACATTTGACTCGGATCGATCTACCATCAGAAAAACAACGGTAAGGGTGTATATTGGACTTGTTCCAATATCGCCGAAAACAAGGCCGAGCGACTTGATTACTTCCTTTAAAGGATGTTCTTTATTAAACATGATGTTTCTCAGAGGGAACCTTTTTCCATGAAATATATTTATTACATAGCTACAATTTTCATGCTCTCATCATTTGTTCTTGGCTATGCCCTATTTCAAGAAAAAATCAATATCAAGATTCCACAAGAACATAATATTGCACTCATAATTAATGATAAATATATATCCATTGATGAGTTTAATAAATTAGTTAATTCGCGCTCAAAATTTTTTCACGACAAGGAAGAAGCTATTGATTCTATTATAGATAAAGAAATCATACTCCAGGAAGCTGAAATTGAAGGAATAAATAAAGAAGAATCATTTAGGCTCTTGATAAAAGATTATTATGAACAATCATTAACAAAAATACTGATAGAAAGAAAAATTTCTTCTCTTAATATTAATGTTTATGATGAAGAAATAAATAATTTCCAAAATATGCTTAACAAAAAAATATATATTACACAAATAAGTAGTGACCTAAAATCATCAGCTCAAGAGATAGAAAAAAAGATTATTAATTTTATCGATCTTTCAGACGACATTAAAAATGTTATTTATAATTTAAAAGAAAATGATCAAACAGAACCAATTACAATTAATGGAAAAAAAATTTCCTACAAAATTGATAAAATCGAGACTGATACATCAATACAAGCAACAAATCTGTCGAGAGATGATATACATGAAATACTCAAAACACAAAAACAGAAAAAAAACCTTGATGAATGGATATCAAATATAAAATCTAAATCAGCGATTAAAATATTAATTGATACAAATAATTAAGGGAAAGCATGAAAACATCATACCATCGCAGAAACTATTTCATTAATAAAGACTTTCAAGGAAGATATATATTCAGTTATTTCCTCTTCGTCATTATCGGAAGCATTATATTTGTCGTTATCCTTGGATTGTTTTCTGCCGACTCGATGACCATGGTTTATAGCCAACACGACCTCCAACTTGGCAGCACCCCTGCAATTCTCATGAAACAGTTTGTCCGTGCCCACTGGATATTTGTAGTGGGGGGTGGGATCATAGTCATTGTCGCCTCCATCTTTATTACCCATCGCATTGCCGGCCCTCTATACCGGTTGGAAAAATCCCTGGATGAAATGATCAAAGGCAATATCAGCGTCAACACCACCTTGAGACTAAAGGATGAAGGCCAGGAACTGGCCCGGAAAATGAATCAATTCAACGAGGCACTTTCCTTGCGGCTCAAAGAACTGAATGAAGCGGGCAGCGAACTGGACGCCGTTATCCAACGATTGGCCACGGCCCTTCCTTCGGAAAACATATCAAAGGCCGTTACCAATGAGATTCAACAACTGCGCACCTTACACAAACGGCTTAAGGACTCACTTAAGTATTTTACCCTGAAAAACGAATAACCGATTACGGTTTACGGTTTGTGGACGGATTAAGTAAATGAATGTCTAACGCTGCTCATGATCAGCGATCACCCCCAGATCATGAAATAGAATTCAGGGGTCAGGAGTCAGACAAAAGTAAAGACAAGATGGGCATGTTCAGGACGAATTCTGACTCCTGAATTCTGAATTCTGGATTCTTCATTTTCATATAAACCTATGCCTATAAAAATCCTGACAGCCCTCCTGGTATGTGCACGTATAATATTGTGTACCGCCGACTCATATGGTGCTGCAATCGAGACCCGATACTCCTCGATCATTTACGATAACGATCAACAACTCCTGCAGTTTAA
>CAZDYX010000075.1:0-11887 GCA_964509775.1 uncultured Desulfobulbia bacterium
AGCCCCAAAGGGGCATGACATACCAGCCCAGGGCAACGCCCTGGGTTAGGATAGGCAAAGGCATTTCAGCCCTGAAGGGGCGTGACAACTCTGTAAGTTCCATCCTGGCAATGTCTCGCCCCTTCAGGGCTCTGTCCTTTTTTTGTCCTCATTCCCAGGGCGTTGCCCTGGGCTGGTATATTTTGCCCCTTCAGGGCAAGAGCGAAAGTCTTCCCCCAGTGTCATGAAAAATTATTTCGTGTCAGGCCCCTAGACCATAAAAATGATTTCATTTGTTATTCCGGTATATAACGAAGAGGATAATCTCAATACCTTGTTTGAAGAACTGCAAAGGGTTGCGAACAGTCTGGAATCACGCTATGAAATCCTTTTTGTCGACGACAGCAGTACCGACAACAGCCTTTCAATAATCAGGTCCCTTGCCCAGAAGGCCGGCGAGGTCAAATACGTGGCGTTTGCGAAAAATTCCGGCCAATCTGCCGCGCTCTATGCCGGATTTCAGCAGGCGGCAGGTGATGTTATTATCACCATGGATGCGGATATGCAAAACGATCCCGCCGACATTCCGAAACTAGTCGGTTTTTATGGTCAATACGACATGATAAACGGCTGGCGGGTGAACAGGCAAGATAACATCAGTAAAAAGATCGGGAGTAAAATCGGCAATTTTGTTAGAAACAGCCTTACCTGGGAGACGATCCACGATACCGGCTGTTCACTCAAGGTAATGAATGCGGAAATGCTCAAGCGCATCAAGATGTTTAGGGGACTGCACCGATTTCTTCCCACCCTTATGCGCCTTGAAGGCGCCAGGATACTTGAGGTTCCGGTGCGTCATCGGCCGCGGATGCACGGGGTTTCCAAATATTCCAACCTGAGACGGGGGATTGAGGGCCTCTACGACGTGCTGGCGGTAAGATGGATGATCAAAAGGCATTTAAAGATCCAAATCAAGGAACTCCATGCCTGATTACGAACACGTTATCCTCGTCATCGGTTTTGCCGGCCAGGCCCTGTTTTTTATGCGTTTTTTCGTGCAGTGGCTGTATTCCGAGAAATACAAAAGAAGCGTTATCCCCACGGCATTCTGGTATTTCAGCCTGGCAGGGAGTTCCCTTCTCCTGGTTTATGCGATCCTGCGCAAGGATATTGTTTTCATCGTGGGCCAGAGCTCGGGTTTTTTTATCTATTTCCGCAATCTAAATCTCATCTTCAGGGAAAAACGTTTGTCGAGAGGTGATCATGAAAATCGCCCTGGCGCAAGTTAATCCGACCATCGGGGATTTTCCCGGTAACAGCAAAAAAATTTCCTGTCTTGTCAATGAGGCCAAAAGACGCGGCTGCGGACTTGTCATCTTCCCCGAACTCGCCCTCTCAGGCTATCCGCCCCAGGATCTCATTTACCGTGGCACCTTTATGGAAGATCATGATGCCGCCTTAAGCCATCTGCTCCAGTTTGAAAGGGGTATCGGCATACTCTGCGGCAGCATTGAAAAACGGGTTGGATGTTCTGGCAAGCCCTTTTATAACAGCGCCGTACTCTTTGAAGACGGACAGATCCTCTTTACTGCCCGGAAACGGCTTTTGCCTACCTATGACGTTTTTGACGAGCCGCGTTATTTTGAACCGGGCAAGGAAAGCATCCCCTTTCGCTATAAGGGGCTTACCCTGGGCATCACCATCTGCGAGGACATTTTTAATAACATCAGCTTTTTCCCGCAGCCTCCCTATGATGTGGATCCCCTGGCAGATCTGGCACGGGCCTCGGAAAATTCCCTCGACCTTCTGATCAATATCTCGGCCTCACCCTTTAATCTGGGCAAATACGCGATGAAACACCGGATGTTCAAAAATATCTGCGCCACTCACAACGTGCACCTGGTGTATGCAAACCAGGTGGGCGGCCAGGACTCACTCCTCTTTGACGGCCACAGTCTGGTCATGGCCCCCAAGGGTGACATTATTGCCCAGGCAAAAGACTTTAACGAGGATCTGGTGGTTTTTGATCCGGCAGCAAACACGGGCGATTTACACCCGGTATTGCAGGGGGTTGCCACAGACGAGACTTCCGTTGTTTTTGAGGCCCTGGTCATGGGCACCCGTGATTATGTAACCAAATGCGGTTTTAAAAAGGGGGTATTGGGGTTAAGCGGCGGCATAGACTCAGCCGTGACCGCTGCCATCGCCCGATATGCCCTGGGGCCGGATAATGTTCTCGGCGTGGCCTTGCCCTCGCCGTACACAGCCAACGAAAGCATCGAAGATGCGGCCGAGCTGGCCAAAAACCTGGGAATCCGCTTTGAAGTCATTCCCATTACCCCACTTTTTAAGGCCTATTGTGACACCCTCTCTCCCCTTTTTCAGGGACTTGGCCATGATATCACCGAGCAGAACATCCAGGCCCGGATCCGGGGAAACATCCTCATGGCCCTGGCCAACAAGTTCGGTTCTCTGCTTTTAAGCACCGGCAACAAGTCAGAGATGGCGGTCGGCTATTGCACCCTTTATGGCGATATGAGCGGCGGGCTGGCGGTGATCTCGGATGTACCAAAGGTACTGGTCTATAAGCTTGCCGGGCACATCAACAAAGAACGGGAGATTATTCCCGGTCGCGTCTTGACCCGGCCGCCAACGGCTGAATTAAAACCCGATCAAAAGGACGAGGACGACCTGCCGCCCTACGAGGTGCTTGATCCCATCATCAAGGCCTATCTCGAGGACAATCTCGGGATCAGGGAGATCGTGGAAATGGGCTATAACCGGGAGATAGTGGAAGATGTGGTGCGGAGGATCACGATAAGCGAATATAAACGGAAACAGGCCCCGCTCGGGTTAAAGGTGACCACCAAGGCCTTTGGCCATGGCCGTCGTTATCCTACGGCCCAGTATTACCGGGAAGGAAAAACGGCTTGAATTTCCTTTTATAACCTGCAATAACTGGAGTAATAGTAATTTTTTCCGGTGCGGATATTTTTACGGTGCGCACAGCGCACCCTACGAGAATATCGACAACACTATTACGACAAGGTGTAGGGTGCGCTGTGCGCACCATTTGGTGAATATTGAAGGGTAAGCCGCATGCCAAACACCACCAGCAAAAAGGGGCCGACAATGATAATAAAAACGACCAAGACGTCATCAAAAGAAGGCCAGGAAGTCATCAACCGCATCCTTGACCGTTTCGAACTGGCTGATGACGCCTGTCGGGACGAGGTCGCGCACATCATTCATGAGGTGAAAACCCGCGGGGACGAGGCCTTGCTGGATTATACCCGTCGATTTGACGCTCCCGGTTTTACCAGGGACCAGATTCGAGTGACCGACAGAGAGATCGAGGATGCCTATCGGGAAATCACCCCAGGGTTTCAGGAAAGTCTTAATCTTGCCATAGACCGCATCGAGGCTTTCCATTCCCGGGAAAAGGCAGAATCCTGGGTGGTGACCCGGGATGACGGGGCTATCACGGGCCGGCTCGTCAATCCGGTACCCTCGGCAGGTCTTTATGTTCCGGGTGGGACCGGGGGGGAAACGCCCCTCGTGTCCTCGGTGTTGATGAACGGCATCCCGGCGACCACGGCCGGGGTTGAGCACCTGGTCATGGTGAGCCCGCCGAACCGAGAGGGAAAGATCGCCCCGGCGCTTCTGGTAGCGGCTCAGGAGATCGGAATCATAGAGATCTATAAGGTCGGCAGCGCCTGGGCCATCGCGGCCCTCGCTTACGGAACGGAAACCATTCCCCGGGTGGACGTCATTGTCGGCCCTGGAAACCGGTATGTGGTCGAGGCCAAAAGACAGGTTTCGGGCCGGGTGCGGATCGATATGCTCGCCGGTCCCAGTGAGGTTTTGATCATCGCGGATAAGACCGCCGACCCGGATTTCGTGGCTGCCGATCTCCTGTCGCAGGCCGAACATGACCCGGAGGCGATGGCGATCCTGATCACGCCGGAGATTAAACTTGCCCGCGCCGTGGCAGTAAGGCTTGAAGAACAACTTGCCTCCCTCGATCGTAAGGATATCGTCCGGCAGGCCCTGGCCAAAAAAGGGGCCATTATCATCACCGACGATATTGAAGAGGCTATGGCCCTTGCCAATGAAATAGCGCCCGAGCACCTGGAACTCATGCTCAATGAGCCCTATCAATGGCTGACCAAGGTCAAACATGCCGGGGCCGTATTTATCGGCAACTACTCACCCGAGGCAGTCGGCGACTATATCGCCGGTCCCAACCATGTCCTACCGACCATGGGAACAGCCCGCTATGCCTCCGCCCTCGGGGTAGAGACCTTTCTTAAAAAGACCAGCATCATCTCTTATTCCCGGGAGGCAATTCTCGCGGATGCCATTCATGTGGAACGGCTGGCTGAACTGGAGGGTCTTACCGCCCACGCCCGCTCGGTACAGATTCGGGTGCAACAACTGGAGAAGGGTTAAAATTTATGGGCATGGTTCAACGTTCCCGGTTCAAGGGTTCAAGGTTAGGTTCCTGCAAGCCACCATCCTCTAAACCTGGAACCTTGAACGTGGAACCTATTGAACCATGTCTATTTACAGGGTATTCCCCTGGCCAGCCGGCGGAAATTTTTTTCGCCGGCGCCGCGGCCATGGAGATAAGGCTTGCCCTAAACCAGGTCACCCGCCTGGTCCAATATTTCGAGCTTCTTAAGATTTGGAATAGCAAGATGAATCTGGTAGGCGATGCCCCTGATGCCAAACTCATTGAGCATCATTTTCTCGATTCTCTTTCGGTGCTGCCGGTGCTTGGGCGGGGGGCAGAGGACAGAGGACAGAAGACAGAGGACAGAGGACAGAGGACAGAGGGGTTGGGAACGCTGAGCTTACTTGATGTGGGAGCAGGGGCGGGTTTTCCGGGGCTGGTCATAAAGATCGTCCGGCCTGAGCTTTTTGTGACACTCGTTGAGCCGCGGCGGAAGCGGGTCTCTTTTTTGCGCCAGGTGATCCGGGAGCTCAAGCTCTCCGGGATCGAGGTCCTCCCGGTCCGGGTCGAGGATCTGGGACCCCAGGCCCTTTTTTCATTTATCACGAGCCGCGCCTTCACCGGACTTTCGGAATTACTCGGGATGGCAAGGCCCCTTAGTCCGAAGGGCGGCCTTGTCATCGGCATGAAGGGACCAAAGGGGCTTTATGAGCTCAGAGACTGGCAGACGCAGTCCGCCGCCGCCTCTTCTTATCACCTGCTTGAGATTAGAAGGCTTACCCTTCCCTTTTCCAGGGCGGAACGTATTCTCCTAGTTTTTGAAAAAAAGGCGGGTTCATAAAGAGGTGCGTCGCTCCCAGACCGAAGGTTCAGCCTCGGTGACAGGAAGATAAAGTGAGAAACGCGAGCCCCTGCCCGGAGTGGAGTCGACATCGATATATCCGCCATGCTTCTTCACCACCGAATAGGTGACTGCAAGCCCCAGTCCGCTGCCCATCTCCTTGGTGGTAAAATAGGGATCGAATATCTTCTTTAAGTTTTGCGGCGGAATGCCGATCCCCTCGTCCTCAACCGTTATCTTCACATACCGCCCCTTTTTCAAGGGATAGAGATCATGAGGGCCGACATTTATGTTTTCGGCCTTGATGGTAATGGTCCCTCCCTTTGGCATGGCCTGATCGGCATTAATCAGCAGATTATGTATAACCTGGCTAATCTGGCTGCCATCGCCTTCAACTGGCCAAAGGTCATCGGCAATGGAAAACTCACATCGGACATTCTTTCTCCGCAAGGTAAGCTTTGCTGAATCCCGGAGCAGATCTGCCACTGAAAATCGCGCTTTTATCGGTGAACCTCCCTGGGCAAAGATCAGAAACTGTCTGGTCAGGTCATTGGCCCGCAATGCCGCCTTTTCCGCAGCAGCGAGTCGGTCGAACACTATATCGCCAGGCTTGCTTTGCGCCTTGGCAAGGGCAAAGTTTCCAAGAATTGCAGTCAGGATGTTATTAAAATCATGGGCAATGCCGCCGGCAAGAATACTGATGGACTCAAGTTTTTCAATTTTGAGCATCTCGGCCTCAATCTTCCGTTTCTCGGTGATATCGCGCAATATCCCCTGATACCCGAGGATCTCGCCGTCGGCATCCCGGCGTAGGGTGGAAGTAGCAAGACAGACCATCTCCCGGCCCTCTTTCTTCCTCAGCCTTACCTCATAGTCGCGTACCGCCCCATGACGTTCTATCTCTTCCTGGAACCGGTGCCGGTCTACGGGATTGACGTAGAAACTTAACACGTTCATGCCGATTATCTCTTCGCTGGTATAGCCAAAAAGATCAACGGCAGCCTTATTGACATCGAGGAAGGTCCCATCCCGGGACACCATGTAAATGGCATCACGCGAGTCTTTCACCAAGGCGCGATACTTCACCTGGCTATCCAACATGGCCTCCTCGGCACGTTTACGCTCCTCGATCTCCTGTCTGAGTTGCTCATTGAGCTTAAGCAACTCGGCGGTTCGTTCCTCCTGCGCCAGTTTTCGAGAAGTTATATCAAATACAAAGGAAATGAAGCCAAGGAAACGGCCAGAGCTGTCCCGTATGTAGTCCCAACGCATCTCTATATCAATGATACCGCCGTCCTTGGTTTTATTCTTGGTCACAAATGGCGTGGGCGTAGGTTGTTTTTCGTAGAGCAGGGAGAGATAGTTTTGCAACTCGGTTTTGTCCGCGTCAGAAGGGAGTAAATCCCAGGTCGATTTGCCTATCAACTCGCCCTCGGCATATCCCAACATGGCAAGGTAGGCCTGGTTACAGAAAGTGATTCTGCCGGATGGATCATTTTCCAGGGCGCCACAGGGAATGGTGTCTAAAAACGCCTGATATGCTACATTACGTTGTTGGCGTTGCATCTCGTCTTGCATAAATGTCAGTCTCAATATCCTTTTTTCTGACAATGTTCGCTTCCTATTTTCATACTCCATACCCGTTGCCGATACAAGCTTTTTTAGGAATTAAGATTGCATGTCCCGATTGCTTGTTTGATTGAAATGCCGCTACCAGACATATCCAAGGCGGGCTTTGCCCGCAACTCAAGATAGTCTGAGCTATTACCCTGAAATCTCCACAGCCGTCATTCCGGGCGAGGCGCTTTTTGCCGAAGACCCGGAATCCAGAACTACACTGGATTCCAGCTAAAAGCATCCCCGTCAAGCGAGGACTGAACAGAGTGCTGGAATGACGAACCAAGGAAAGCTTTCCAATTTTAAATGTTTATCAAAAAAATCGTAATTACAGGAAAATCAACAACACTTCTTTGTTTTTTCAAACAAGATAAGTGGTAAGTCACTAACCGCCTAGTGCCTTATTTATAATTAGGTCATTGTTTTTTTCTCTCCTGGTTTGATTTATTTTCATGTTATAAAGGTAAATGTACAGGTATAAGAAAAAACTCAATTCCTTTGATATGGTCCAAGCGAAAGAACCTGAATTTAGCGATTAGTCGTTAGCATCTAAGGAAGGGCGAAATGATCATCAAACAGGTTGTCACCGGGTTATTGGAGGTTTTTTGTTATATTCTGGGGTGTGAAGAGACACGCGAGGCGGTCATCATTGACCCGGGCGGGGATGAGGAGCAACTCCTTGATCTTGTCAACGGGATGAACCTCACGGTAAAATATATCATCAATACCCATAACCATCCCGACCATGTCTGCGGAAATGCAAGGATAAAACAGGCAACGGGTGCCCAGGTAGTAATGCACGAAGATGACCATAAATTTTTTAATAAGACAGAACCGTCCGCCTGGTCCGGTCAATTCGGGTTTCCCCGTCCCCCTCCTCCGGACCGGTTGGTGCGGGACAACGACATTATCCACTTCGGCAGACACGAACTTACGGTAATCCATACCCCTGGGCATTCGCCTGGTAGCATCTGCCTTCTTGGCGAGGGAAACCTTTTTACCGGCGACTCCCTTTTTGTGGGGGCGGCCGGCCGGGTTGACATTCCAGGAGGCGATTTTAACACCCAGATGAACTCCCTTGCGGAAAAGATCGTCCCCCTTCCGGAGGAAACCATTGTCTGGCCCGGCCATGATTACGGGGATACACCAACGTCATCAATCGGCCGGGAAAAAAGAGAAAACCCTTATCTTGGCGGTGAATGGTAAAAAACTGGTAAACCATAGCGCGGCCGTTGGCCGCAGTGGCTAGTGGCTAGTGAATAGTGAAAAAACAGCTCAAACATTCGCGCGGACATGTCAAATCTTTCAGAATAATTCTATAAACCGATCTCCAAGGTATTTCCTAAAAAAATCACAGAGTTAGGATCATAACCATCCATGAATATACCCAACCCATCAGTACATGATGAATTCTTACGCGGTCTGGTCTCCAAAAATCAGTTCGGCACCTTTTTTGGGGTGTCGCAAAAGGTCCTTGACGAGGTATGGACCAACCTGACCGCGCCGGACGGAAATTCCGTCATCTATATCAGTATGGAAATCGGTGCTGACCCGGATGTCTTCAATCCCGTAAAAAACAAGCTGCAATCCAGGAACATCAACGCCAATCCTGATTCGGAACTGGACAGGTTTGTGAGACGGTTCATCTCCGGCTGGCAAAAGATCCCCAATTACAGCGGCGGGCTCGGGATCCTCGCCGGGGATACCCTGAAAAGCTATGCCGACTGTAAAACCCCGGCAACCGCCATCTCGCTCCTGTTTAAGAAGGGCTATTTCACCCAACTTGTTGACTCCCAGGTGGGGCAGATTGCCTGGTCCTCCACCTGGGAGCCGGAAAAGACCCCAGGACTCTATCTATTAAAAAGTCCGCAGAACCCCCAGAAACCCCTGGTAATTGAGGTTCCCTTCCTGGACGAAAGGGGGGGAAAGACGGTCATGGCCTATCCCCAGGTCTGGATTAACATGGAGATCAACGAAAACCTCGATTTTTTCATACCCATCTTTTTGCTGGACTACAGCACACCCAACACCCCGGAGTGGATCAGGGCCGCAGCCGGGAATCTTTATGACAGCAGCTCCGAAAGGGTAAAGGCCATCCAGCGCCGGATGCTGGGGGCAGGCATTTTGTCCACCTGTTTGGCCCTTGGCCTTACCGCCAACACCCTGCACCTGAACGAGCAACACGGGGCAGTGGTGATATTAAGTCTCATAGCCGAATATCTTCTGAACAAACTTGGGGCTGATTATGAAAACACCGCCACTGACCCGGACATCATCGAAGCGGCCGTAGAGGTGGCATCCCGGATTGTTTACACCATCCATACCCCGGTGAAGGCAGGCCATGACCGGTTTTCCCGTTCTCTATATGCGGAGATCGGACATAAATTCTGTAATCGGGTTTTGACCGTACTCGCCTTGGCTCAGGATGAGCCCAGTGAATTCAACTTCACCTCGCTTGCCATGCGGATCAACCGGGCCACCAACAGCGTGAGCAGACTGCATAAGGAGGTCACGAAAACCCAGTTTCCCCAATTCGCCGGAAAAATCACCGCTATCACCAACGGGGTCCATCATCTCACCTGGATCAGCGATGCCAAGGCCAGGGTCTTTGACCAGACACCGGAACTTGCCGACTGGCGGAATGATCCGGGCGTATTCAGCCGGGCAGAATCCTTGCGCGCCAACAAGGAATTTATCGGCGCCCTGGAGCAGGCCTGGGCCGAGGATACCAAGAAACTGATCCGGCATGTGAACGAGATGCTCATCATGCATCGGCGTCTCATGCAGGAGACCTGGATCGATCCACCTAATTTTTTCTCCCATATGGATCTCAGAGAAGGTGCATTATCATCCGAGGTCTTTACCCTGGGCTTTGCCCGCCGATTTTCCACCTATAAGCGGGCCAACCTTATCTTTTCCGACATCGACGCCCTGGCTGCCATAATCTTAAGAAAAGACCGGCCGGTGAACTTTCTTTTTGCCGGCAAGGCCCATCCGAGCGATGAACCCGGGAAAAACCTGATCAAACTCGTCCTGGACGTCCAAGAGGTCCTCTATAAAAAAACCAAGGGACTGGCCAAGCTCGTCTTTATTCCCGGATATGACATGTACCTTGCAAAACTCATGGTTTCCGGGGTACATGCCTGGTTGAACAATCCCAAACGGCCCCTTGAGGCGAGCGGCACCAGCGGGATGAAGGCAGCCTTGAACGGGGTGCCCAATATCAGCATCCTGGATGGCTGGTGGGCGGAAGGCTATCACGACGGCAAGACCGGCTGGAAATTCGGCAACGAGGAACCCGTCGATATTGAAAGCCTCAGTGAGGATCAGGCCGAACTCCTCTACCATGAGGACTCCGCCTCCTTCTACCAGATCTTTTCCGAACTACTGGAAATATTTTACGACCCCGGCCTGCGGCCGCAATATTTGGATAAATGCATCATGAATCTGGCCCTAAACGGACCGATCTTCAATACCCATCGCATGGCCGCCGAATACATCACCAGATACGGGCTGAAATTGCCGTTGGAAATCGAGAGGAGAATGGCGCACTTTCGTGGCCTCTATCAAAGCGAGATTGACAAGCAAAACGACTAACCGCCATGCCCAGAGGGCACAACGAACAATGGAAATGGAATCCAGAATTCAGAATTCAGAATTCAGAATCAGGATCAGGATCAGGATCAGGATCAGAAATAGAAGGACTCGCAAATCTCCTCCTAACTCCTAACTTCAGAATTCTGAATTCTGAATTCTTCATTGAGGGACTCTTATGCCCCGCATGGAAAACCGAACCAAATTTTCCCTTACCTATATTTTGCTTGCCGCCTGGGCAATCCTCCTGATCCGGAACCTTGTCCTTTCCGTCTACAGTGTGGAACAGATCAGCTACAGCGATTTTCTCACCGCCCTTGAGAAAGGCGAGATCGTTGAAATAGCCGTTTCCAGCAACATCATCCAGGGAAAGATAAAACGGGCCACCGATCAGGGCGAAAAGGAGATAAACTTTGCTACGGTCCGGGTGGAGCCCAGTCTCTCCGAACAACTGCAAAAACATAATATCCGGTTCAAAGGGACGATCGAAAACACCTTTGTGAGGGACCTGCTCTCCTGGACCGTGCCCATCATTTTTTTTGCCGCCATCTGGTTCCTGCTTCTGCGCCGCTTTGTTCCCCAGCAGCAAAGCCTTATGCTGGGGAAAAAGGCAAAGGTCTATATGAGCGAGGATTTAAAGACCACCTTTGAGGATGTGGCCGGTCTTGACGAGGCCAAACAGGAACTGGAAGAGATCATTGAATTTTTAAAAACTCCCGGCAAGTTTACCCGTCTCGGCGGAAAGCTTCCCAAGGGCATACTCTTGGTGGGCCCCCCTGGTACGGGAAAAACCCTTCTTGCCAAGGCGGTTGCCGGAGAAAGCAAGGTCCCTTTCTTCAGCATGAGCGGTTCGGAATTTGTGGAGATGTTTGTGGGGCTCGGGGCGGCCCGGGTGCGTGATCTTTTTTCCCAGGCCAAGGACAAGGCGCCCTGCATCATCTTTATTGATGAGCTCGATGCCCTGGGCAAGGCAAGGGGGATGGGCATGTTCGGCGGCCATGACGAACGTGAGCAGACCTTAAACCAACTTCTGGTCGAAATGGATGGCTTTGACGCCACCGTGGGCGTAATCCTCATAGCAGCCACCAACCGGCCGGAAATCCTTGACCCGGCGTTACTCCGGCCTGGACGCTTTGACCGTCAGGTCCTTGTGGACCGGCCGGACCGAAAAGGAAGGATCGACATCCTTAAGGTCCATATGAAAAACGTCCAGATCGAGGAGGGCATCGACACGGAAAAGATCGCCAACATGACCCCTGGTTTTGTGGGTGCGGATCTGGCGAATCTCGTCAATGAGGCTACCCTTCTGGCGGTAAGAAGGGGGAAAGAGAAGGTGGGCCTGACTGAGTTCCAGGAGGCGGTGGAACGGATCATAGCCGGCCTGGAGAAAAAGAACCGGC
>CAZDYX010000076.1:0-11809 GCA_964509775.1 uncultured Desulfobulbia bacterium
CCGGCCCCATAAAAAAGCTGGGTATTAATAGCGACTATAGCATGTATGATGCGGCCATACTCGACCCCACTCTTATAGAAACAGTCCCCAAAGATCAGGAATTTTATACCGGTATGGATAATTTTATTCACTGTGTTGAAGCTTCAAACGGCAGCGCCATGAATGCCATAGGCCGGCCTTTCGCGCTTCAGGCCAAAATCGCGGTGGAGAACTTTTTTTTAAAAGAAAAAAATTATGCCGAACTCATGGTCAGCTCATTTCTGGGCGGGTGCTCGATCGCCAATTCATCGGTGGGTATCTGTCATGCCCTTTCTTATGGGATTGCCTTTATTTTAGGCTATCGCCACGGTATCGCCAACAGTATTGTCTTCAATCATTTGGAGGAATTCTACGGCCAGGACGTTTTTAAATTTCGTCACATGATGGAAAAGCATAACATTACACTGCCTGTCGGGGTCACGAGTGAAGTCACCCCGGAACAATTCGATAAAATGATCGACCTGGCCTATATGCTCGAACGGGACCTAATAAGCGCCTTAGGTCCGGATTTTAAAAAGATTTTAACTCCGGAAAAAATTTTACAGCTTTATAAAAAAATGTAGAGAAACCCGTCCTTGATCATAGGCCTAATGGTTGATTAAGAAGAGAATTATCGGGATTATCATTGAAGAGGTAAGTATGAAACGCAGAAAACCAACGCACCCCGGAGAGGTTTTGCTTGAGGATGTGATAAAACCATTGGGCATAACCATAACGGAGGCGGCGAGGGATTTGGGTATTTCCCGAAAGATGTTATCCGAAATCGTAAACGGCAAAGGCAGAGTGGGCCCCGAGATAGCGTTACGAATCGCTAAGGCGACCAATACATCCCCGGAAAGCTGGCTGGCCATGCAAGACAAACTGGACTTGTGGAATGCCATGCAGAACGAACCTAAAAGCGTTATCAAGTTCGAAGAAACGATAGCCGTAAACCAATAGAATTTCGTTCGCCTCACAAAGAACGGCAGGTAAGATCGGTCAAAAAATCTTTTCCTTGGCCCGGTAATCAAATAAAACCATGGTTAACGACTGGTTCCATTCGTTAGGGTCGTTTGAAAGATTGGAACTGGGACAATAGGGATAATATGTTTATTATTGAGATGAAAGGGAATAACTGAACCTCCTGGATGTCCCATGGTTCTATTATTGTGCCCCCCGTCCTTGATCATAGGCCAGAGGGTTCATCCGGGGACATCGATAATTTTCTTGACAAATTATCGGGTTATGTTAAATAACCCCTATCGTCATAGTCTTACGTTCATTCTTCCTCTTGGTCTTAAGGAGATTCATGGCCCAGATCCATATCTCAAAAGATCCACCCAGGCAACTGCCCCCGGCCTTTGACCTCTTCGACATAAGCCATTACAACTCATTCCAGTTACTCCCCACGCTGTATCGGGTATTGGCTCGTTTTTTGAGAATGGCGTTAAATCTCGTCAGAATGGGGTCCGGAACGGGCAGCATCGTCATTGAACAGAAGCCTCATAATAAAATTAACCGGATGTTGAACAACTTGAATACTATCAATAATATTAAGTAGATTTTTCAAAGAGATTTAAATATGATCTTGACAATCTCAAAACCGCTTGATTTATTAGAAGGAAACTATTCAATAATTTGTTAGACGGAGAGAAATAAATAGTGAATGAGGACCGACAATTACTCCGCAAGCAAATTGGTGTAGCATTACGATTTCCAATTGTTGCCCTACTGTGCTTTCTGTGGATTGTTTATCTATGGTGGTGGATTGCAGGTATCGGAATCGTTGTTGCAATAGTAATGCTTATTTTAAGACCACCCGCATATCCCATTTTATACATATTCACATGGTTATATCTTGCATTCTTAAATTCTAAAGATCCTGTTTTGCACGGCTATTGGGATGATTATCCGGGAAAATATATTGAATGGTGCGCAAAATCTTTAAAGCTAGGATTTCCCAAGCTTCACCGCTGGCTGGTTGAAGGATTCGGTTCTTAACGGCCCAAATCATGAAAAAACAAACAACTTAAAATACCCATAATGACAATGAACAAAGACGAGAATATCAAAGAAGAATAGACAAATTAAGAAAAAATGACCGTCCAACCATGCCATGCACCGGATCGTGGCAAAAGACGGCCACTCCCGGTGATGGCTACGTTGGGCGATGCGCTGTGTAGATTAAGGATACAGGAAAACATATGATCAAGATACTCAGTATCGATGGTGGTGGGGTTAAAGGACTATATGCAGCCACTGTGCTGGATAAACTTGAGAAAACTTATGGAGTATCCATATCTGAGAAGGTTGATATCATTTCTGGCACTTCGATTGGTGGCATCATCGCCCTCGGTTTGGCTTGTGGCAAGAGGCCATCGGAAATCATCGAGTTCTTTAATCACCATGGGCCAAAAATATTTAATCAAAACAATAACTTTCTAAAATACATTAAGAAAATTCTGGGAACCTTCGTTTGTTCAGTATATAGCAATAAAGCGTTGGTCAGCGCCTGCAAGGAGTTCTTCGGCGGAATAAAAATGGGTGATTTGGCCACTGCGGGTTATCCAAAACTCGCGGTCTGCATACCCACTTCTAACCTCATAACAGGCAGCAATCGAGTTTTTAAGACCTCCCACCATAAAAGCTTTTCAAGGGACCAGCACTACTTTGTATGGCAGGTGGCCCTAGCAACATCGGCAGCACCCTATTATTTGCCGGTGGCTGAGATTGAAATAGGTAACGGCAGTGAGTTTTATGTTGACGGAGGACTATGGGGCAATAATCCATCGATGGTGGCGGTCACAGAAGCGCTTAGCTATTTAAAAGATCAACATAAAGAGGTGTCACTAAACAAGATCATCCTTTTCTCTCTTGGCAACATACCAGAGCCGGTTGGCGAAGCCAGGGTGAGATTTCGCAGTAGGAGTCTTATCGCATGGAACCGCAAGTTGGTCACCTTGCCGCTTACCTTTCAAGCGGAGGGAGCCCATAACATGGTCAGATTGTTGCTCGAATTGAATGATGGCAAATACTTCAGGTTAGAGCATCAAAACCTTTCCTCGAATCAAAAAAAATTGATCGGCCTGGACAAGGCCGGTAAAGCAAGTAGGGAGTTACTAAGAAGTCTGGCGGGTCGGGATGCGGAGACTCATACGTCGTCAGGGTCTCGGGGGGAAGAATTCTTCAAACATTTCTTTGATATTGGAGGGGGAAAGCATGGCTAACTGTCACAAAAATTTTTTTACAGCGAGTAACGCCTTTCACGGCGAAATCATCCTTGCTAAATCAAAACGTGACGATTTGATAAGAAGCCGCGATGGTTTGCGGAGCCATATCCGCGTAAATTTCGAAGAGAAGGGGCTTCCTAAGGTCAAGTTTAAAATTCAAGGGTCATTTCAGAACAACACCACTGTAAACCCTTTAAACGGAGACTATGACATCGATGATGGTATCTATTTCGATCCACCCTTGGACCCGGGATCAAAGCCAACTCCTGACACCGTACATTCATGGGTAAAGGATGCGGCCGACAGCTATGCACAAGTGGAACCTGCCATCGACAAAAAACGATGTGCCAGGGTGTCATTCAAGGCTGGCTACCACGTGGATTTTCCTATTTATGACCTCACCGGCGAGAACGCAAATAGACGTCCCGAGCTGGCCATAAAGGGCGAAGGATGGATATTCAGCGATCCCCGTGAATTTGGTGATTGGTTTGAAAAGGAAGTAAACAAAAACGGGGCCCTTTTGCGCAGATTGGTTCGATATTTCAAAGCATGGACAGACTATCAAGCTAAGACCAGCTCCAATAATATGCCGGGTGGTATAATATTAACCATATTGGCAGCACAAGAGTTCCAGTTAACGGACAGGGACGATGAGGCCTTTGGCTTGTGCGCTTCAGCGATCTATAATAGATTGTCTTACAATCAGAGCATTAAGAATCCCGTCGATCCTATCGAGGATTTGAGAAACCGCATAAGCGACCCCCAATTCGATAATTTCATGTCCAAACTGGAAAAGCTCGTCAAGGATGCCGAGATAGCCCTCGAACACAAAAACGCCGGAGAGGCGGCCAAGTTCTGGCAAAAACAACTTGGAAACAGATTCCCTGTGATTGAGGACGAAGACGATACAAAAACCAAGACCTACGAAAAGGCTGGCATCGTTGGGGTGAGTTCAGGCAGTGCATAGTCATACACTAACAGCATTTCGAGAATCCGTCCGAGCCATGGTTGGCAAGTACCTCGAAGATTTGCCCGATGGTCAATTTTCACGACTTAAAGATGCCCAACTGCCGGAGAAAAAACTTAATGTGGCTGCTTGGGAAGGAAATATCCCATTCGGCGACGAGCGCGTGCAAATAATCATAGCTCTGCCGATGTCTTTTCCCGACGAGTTGCCAAATATTTATTTATTGAGTCCTCCAAGTGTTCTCCCCCATATGACAGTAACACGAGAAAATCACATTTGTTATGCCAATTCACAAGAGGTATTTTCCATACCCGAAAGGCCGACGGAAATAATTAGAGACGCTTTGCTCATGGTTAGTGAGACGATTAGTGCGGGGCTTAAAGGAGACAACAAAGAGGATTATATTCAGGAATTCGAAGCCTATTGGCGAGACCATGAGACACAAAAATGGATAAGCCTGGTTGAACCAGGTGGGAAGCCAAGGGCTATCGCTATGTTTGATTTAGAAAAAACAATAGATAGTGCCACTATCCTATTTGGTGAAAATAGGGAGCAAAGCATAAAGTGGCTTGAAAATTTTGGGTTGAATAATAAAAAACCGGACTGTCACGAAGCTCTTTATCTTCCATTGAGGAAAGGTTTTATACCTCCCTTCCCCAATAAAAACATTGAAATATACATGCTTCTCAGAGATATAGACCAGGACTCACTTACAGCATTATGTAATTTCTTGACCAAACACAAAAAGAGACTATTCAACCACGTGCTTTTCTCTGTTCCGATTGGAGACCATCACGCCTTCGGGGGATGGGTGCATTCCCTGCCTTTAAAGAAGAAGAGAAACGAGGTCATCTGCCCAGGTTTCAGGGAAGACAGAGTAACCGGAGAAGTCCAACTGAAAACTTGTTTCCCATACCAACCCCTCATAAGAGGCGCAGTCAGGCGAGCAGACCCTGTTAGGTTGCAGGCCAGAGTAGGTTCCTCAAAGGGTGCTAATCTTCTGGGAAAAACCGTGCTTATAATAGGATGCGGTTCAATTGGTTGCAGGATAGCAAACCTGTTGTCACTTGGCGGCGTGGGCAAACTCCTTCTTGTTGATAATGACATTTATAGTATCGATAATCTTGCCCGTCATATCTTGCCTGCAAAGTTTTTGGGCGAAAAAAAAGCCGACAGCTTGGCCATCATGTTAAAAGCTCAATCCCCACACCTGGGCGCGGAACCCTATAATCAAAATTTTTACGAAGTGATGGCGACGAAACCGGAGGTGATAAGTAAAGCCGACCTGGTGGTGGCAGTCTCAGGTAATAGAAATCTGGAGCTACGCTTAAACAGTCTCCTAACTAATGGAGAAGAGCCCAAGTCAGCCATTTACGCTTGGACAGAAGCACACGGGCTAGGATCTCATGCATTATTGACGGTACCTGGACGTGGTGCTTGCCTACGCTGCGCTTTTAAGACCGCAGAAAATAATGATATCAGATTCAAATATGCCGTGGATACACGCCTTGCTAGCGAAGTTTCAATTAGTGAAGAAGGATGCGGAACAACCTTCCAACCATTTTCGGCCTTGGTTGCTGAACAAGCAGCGCTCACTGCCTCTGAGATGGCATTGACTTACTTGCGTGGCGATTTAGGTGTTAGCAGCAGGTGGCATTATCTAGGAGATCTAAACGCGGCAAAAAATAGGGGCACCGCTATATCGGAATGTTACAAAAGATACTCAGGAGAAGAGCTTCTAAAAAGCAGTTTTCCACGACACCCGGACTGTCCCGAATGCAAAAGGTAATATTCTATGCTTTATGACAATCCTAGTCGAGGGAGCATACTCTTCACACCCAACACCATAAGGATGTTCGAGAGGTCAATTCAAACCACATCCGTTCAGCCTGAATCTGGTGGTTATTTGTTCGGCCAAATGTTTGGTGATCAGTTGGTGATTAAAGTGGCTACGCCACTAGGACCTGTGGATGTAAGAGAACCGCGATTCATAAAAAGGATTAAGCACCGGGGACAACTACTGGTAAATCGCATATGGTCGGCGAGCAATGGGAAAATCATCTTGACTGGAGAGTGGCACACGCATTTTGAGGCGGAACCAAATCCTTCTATAGTTGACTACGACGAATCAAACAAGGCTTTTAAAAATAATATTACCCACCTTGATTTCATGGTGGTGGTGATAGTAAGCTCTAGTGCAATTATAAATTCCTGGGTAGGGGTGAGGGATAGTAAGGGGTTGGTGAGGGTCGAAAGAATCGGATACAAGCTTTGGAGCGGTCGACGAGGTCGGGCTCAATGCTGTTAACTTAAGTAATAATATAACAATTTAAGCGTGTTATACTTTGCACTTTTTTGGAATCGGCCCTAATGCCCTACCTTAAGGAAAAATTCCATGCCCACACCTGTTGCCCCAGAGATAGGTGGGGTCCAGAAAAGCGTAGAAGAAATGATTTCCGGTTTCTACCTGATTGGCAACAACTATTTGAAATAAGGTTTAAATGTCTTAAGTTAATGGCATTGGGTCGGATCCCACGAACTAAACATTCAATTTTGTCAGCAGAGGATTCTATGCGACGATCCTTATTGATTTTTAGCAGCCTGCTTTCCCTTTTCTGTTTGATTACTATCATTGTCCTATCCAATGCGCAGGCCCTTGATGGAGAATCACTCTTGAAAGAGACCCAGGCGGCCCTGGACGCCCAGGACTACACCCGTGCCCTTTCCCTGGCGGAAAAAGCCATTTTCGCCATGCCCTCCTATAGCGAAGCCTATCGTTTGCGGGGCAATGCCCGCCGGAATCTTAAGGATCTGCAAAAGGCCTTAGTTGATTATAACAGGGCTTTGCAACTGGACGGACAAAACCACCTGGCTTATGGCGGACGAGCGGTAGTTCGTTCGCAGTTGAAAGACCTGGACGCGGCGCTTCAAGACGTCAATCAGGCCCTTAGGCTTAAAACCGACTATGCCAAAGGGTATGGAATACGAGCCGTTATACTAATCGCCCAAAAGCAATATGGGCCTGCTATTAATGACCTGAATGAATCGCTTCGTCTTAATCCCAAGAACGCGGGGGGTTTACTCTCGCGAGGCAATGCCAAATATGAATCGGGCGATTACCGGGGGGCTATTGAAGACTACAACGCCACCGAAAAGCTCAATCCCCGTCAGGCCGGTCTTTATTATAACCGGGGGTTGGCCCGAAAGAAGCTTAAGGACAACGATCAGTCCGAACAGGACTTCACCCGTTCGATTGAGCTGGGATACCGCGTGGCCGAAGCCTATGCCAAGCGCGGAGAAGCGGCCCTGGAGCGTGGAGACCAGGTAAAGGCCCAACAGGACCTGGCCAAGGCTCGAGAATTGGACCCGAAGCTAAAGATCGCCCCCAGTGTCTTGCCCGCCAGAGACAAGGCTGGCCTAAGTTCCGCGCCCAAGCCCGCCGTCGCACCTGAACAGCCCTCTGCTACAGCCGCCGTTCCGCCGTCCCGGACCTCCGAGAAACCCACCTCGTTTTGGGCCCAACCCCCACCCGAGCCGGCGCCACGGCAGGAAAAGACCCAAATCCCCGGGGTGCAGGCCCAAATGGACGATCCCTGCGGCCAGATCCCTCTGCCCAAAGGTGAAGAGGCTGCCGGCCCTTCCAACCCCTCCACTTCCGGCGCCGACCTCGGCTTGTTACAAACGCCCCTGGCCCAAAATGTAAGCAAACTTACCAAGAGCCGCTACGCTGCGGTGGTGACAGCCGGGCGGGGAGCCATGGAAATGCTCCTGGGTCCCCTGCTCCCAGCCAAAGAAAAGGAATTTCAAGCCGCCTGGGCCCTGATGGCCGATTACCCCTCGCAAAAAGTGGTGGCCTATCTGGACAGACTGAATCCGTTATTGGTGGAGTTTTTAGCGCTGACCCAGTCCACCGAAAGTGTTCTGTCGGCGCTCGAAGAGGCCAAATATGAGGCTGAAATGGCCGCCGCATATGAAAGCGAGAAAGCCGCCCGGGAAGCTATGAAGGAAGTGGGCGATCTGACGGCCCAGTTGAAAACTTTGAAAGTCCGAATGGAACAGGTGAGCGCCCAGGTGAGCGCGTTGGGGGAGCCGCCAAATCCGCTGGAGGATAAATGCCGGGCGCGGCGACGGGCGAATAAAGCTTTCAATATTTTCAATACGGGTGGCGGGGCGTGGAAGTTTACTGGGCGCCGGAATGTTATAACGCGTATATTTGAGGATTATCGCATCACCAAAAATGAAATTGTTTTTGGCGAGAGTAGCGCGCGGTCGTTTATATTAGTGCCTGGTAAATATATTGGAAGCAAGGAACCCGATGGGGTCATAAGCTGGAATTTTTCGTGGACGGCCCCACCAAAGTTGATCGCCGATCAGGATACCATCCGTCTAACTGTACATGTTAAAGACGCAGGCGTTGTTTATAGTGATTCAAACTGCTCAATCGCCATGTATCTGCGCACTGCGCACCATTTAAATGATCGCGTCATATACAACGGGATGCAACGCAAGTGGCAGGAGGGATACAAGTTAGGGGAGAAATATATATTTCAAATCGGTGATAAAAGAGGCGTTGCTTGGAAAGCAGAGAATTATGATAAAGAGGAGAAATATACTACCGTTGTCACAAATTTAAAAAAATCGGTAGGGGGATGGAAACGGCTTACGCCTCAGGATGATGCGAAGGATTTTCGTGAAAAACCAATAGTGGGTTGGACGCCGGAGGGGGAAGGTGAAACATTTTTTTGGCCCAAGTTGCTAAAAGCCCAGCCGGGCTGGACGATGACGCTGGAGGTTATTCTAAAGTCCGAATGGATATCCGGCGCGGTCTATTACGATTACATTTTCGACCCTTCCCTGACTGCGCCGCCGCCAATGCCCGCGCCGGTAATGGCCCACAAGCCGGATGAAACACCGAAAAAACCGGACAAACCCTCCAAGGATGAACAGGAAACAGCCATATTGAAAGAAAAAGTGGATTTTCACAAGAGCAACATCAAATTGCTGGAAAGCGATTTGAAGATATACCAACAGATGCTGGGCAAGGCAAAGGATGAAGCGGGTCAAAAAGCTCTTCAAGGGATAATCACAGGGAAACTGGCGGATCTGCAGGCCGAAAAAGACGCGATTACCACCCTGCAAACTGGCGAGTTCACCCGCACCCGCACAGCGTGGGACGAGATGGTGGCCTCCCAGATGGCGGCCAATTCCCGCGAAATGGCAGGGAAGATAAACGAAGCCAATCACCGGCGCCAGACCGTTGACCGGGTCATCAACCTTTTGCCGGAACATGAGCGGGAAACCACCCGGAAGTGGGCGCAAAACCAGCTTGGCCCCGGCGAGCAGGACCCGGAGAAGATCAAAAAGGTCGCCAAAATTATCGCCGAAAAGGCGCAGGGCCACAACCTGGCCGATGCGGGTAAATATGACGAATTGGCGGCCGACCAGCAACTGGCGGTGGACGTACTGGAAAATTACCAGGCCGCCGCCAACATGTCCATGTACGCCACGCCATTTGTAAGCGGCGGCGCCACGCTGGCCCTCGTATATGGCCTGACGTCCGGCGGGATTACTGGATATCAGACCGGCGGATTGCTGGGGGAAAAAGGCGCGGGATGGGGTGGTGCCGCTGTGGGGGCGGTCACTACCGCCGCCCGGTTCTGGTCGCCCAAGATTGACTACGCAATCACCTTCTACGAAGGGTACACCGCCCCCAGCGTCGACGGCCAGCAGGCTGGTGTGGCCGGCGGTTTGAAAAATGTCGCCATCACCTTCATCTATCGAAAAGCCACAGGGGCGGTCACAAAGGGGATAGTGCGTTATCAGGCCAAGGTGGCCAATGCGGCCAGACAGGCCAAGCTGGACGTATGGAGGGACGCGCAAAGGAAGGTGGATTTCAAACAACAGCAGGAATATGGCAAGGCGATGGTAGAAATCCATCAAAAGCTGTATGACGAGTTCAAGACGCTCAAAAAATCAGGCGCGCCGGCGGATCAGCTGAAAATCGCCGAACAAAAGCTGATGGATCAAACCGCTGCCATAAAACACGCCCCCCATGCCAAAGGGTATCTCAAATTCAGCGCTACGCCTGAACAACAAAAGGCATACAACTCCACCAGCCGGTTGCACACCAACCGGGTGGTGGCGGAACTGAAAACCGAACTGGGAAAACAGGGTTTCGACACCAAACAACTGAGCTTCCGGCCCATCAGGAACGCTGGCAACACATCGCCGGGGATGGACCTAGATCTGGCGATGTACAGCTCGAGGGGGAACAAGATTACCTACACAGACCCCAAAACAGGCAAAACCAGCGCTATCGACATATATACCGGTAACGCCATGGTCCAGAAGGTGTTCGACAAGGTATACGCCGAGCAGTCGGGGGGGCGCACGGCTCACGCCTCCTGGCAGATGGTGACATCGGGAAAACATCTGGAGGCGTATTCCGACCCCAACTGGCTTCGTATCAAGCAGTATCAAAAAAACGGGTTGGACCCTCTTGCGATGGTGGATCCCAGATATGCCGCCGACGCGGCGAAGGTGACCGAGGTGAAGGCACATGAACTGCGCAACCAAGGGGGGTTGGGCAAGGAGAACCAGAACTGGGAGATATTCCGCGGCACGGCAAAGGATATCGAGTCCAAGGTCATCCCCAATATACAGGCGCGGATAAACAAAACCAAAGACCCCGTCACCCTTAAAAAACTCAACGAGAACCTGAAGTTCTATGAAAATCTTCAGAAGGCCATGGGCATGGCAAACCATGACCCGGTGGCGGCGCAACAGCAGATAAAAAGCCTCACCGGATACGACGCGGTGGATGTGGTTCACATGACCTCGGCGGCCATAGAATCCATGGGCAAATGGAAATAATTTTAACTCAATGAGGCGAATGAGTAAACCGTGAGTCGATAGGGGGACATCCTATAATTTATCTGTCAAGAGAAAAAATGTAGTTTCAAGAAAAATAACGATTTAACATTGCAGCATTGCTTGCAGCATTGGGTCGGGCCCAATGCTGTTAACTTAAGGGTTTTTTAACGTTATTTAAAACACTTACAGTAATTATGATTTAAGGCCGAATCCGGTTTTGTTAAGCTTTTCTGGACTCCTGCTTTTTTTCGGGTGATGGGGAGCATGGAATTTCCCTTAAAATATCGGATTTTGACCCGACCAAATTCTAAATCCATTCTAAGATCCTTAAGATGATAATTAATATAACTTATTGTAATTAATATATTTTTCTCTTAAGTTAATGGCATTAGGTCGGGCCTAATGCCATTAACTTAAGAGAAAAACTCTGTCTTTACTATCCCTTATGGTTTCTGATTTAACGGTTTCCGGTTCGGGCACAGACATGGGCACAGATTTACGCTTTCGCCCTTTACGACGTGGTTCCACAATGCCACGGCTTTTTTTTCGATATAGCTGCCGGTCACGGGAAAAGTGCCGGTCTGGTTTGTATTGGACACGATAACGAGAGCAAGATAACACAAAAGCGGTGTAGAGGGAAGACCAGAGTAAAACCTCCGCCGTTGATAACCCTACAACGATACATGATTTATAATAGCCATCTTCTTTCTTCGGTGTGAAA
>CAZDYX010000077.1:0-2929 GCA_964509775.1 uncultured Desulfobulbia bacterium
AATTCCAAAAAGTTGGACGTATCTCAAGGTGGTTTCCCACTAATCCGCGATGAGCAAAAAAATGTTATGTCCCCTACTTTCGGGGGCGGGAGCATTGTCATAACGGGGGGTTGGATAACCCGTTAGAAGCGATAGCTCAAATCCACCATTGCCGCGATGCCTTCGCGGGGAAAATCGTCGACGACGAACTGATCCGCCCCTGACGTGTCCGGATCCGAGTATGCTTGATTGAAAAGATTATGAATCGAGACCCGCATCTCGACGTCCTTGACGAAATTCTTGCCGATCAGGGCAACGTCTACGGTATAATAGGACGGCATGTCCGGCCTGGGATCTCCGGTAACCCGAGGTCTGGGACCGGTCCACAACAAATCCGCGTGCGAGCTCAGATATCGATAAATCTTGTAATTGGCACCCAGCTTCGCCCTATGGGTAGGCACGTTGGGAAGCCTCTGTCCGGTGTCGGCATCTCTCGGGTTCTGGTAGGTGTAAACCAGATCCCAGTAGTTTTCAAGGGTGTACCTTCCTGCCAGCATAACCTCGACTCCGTCAACCTCGACCCGCCCCCGGTTCACATATTCTGCCGGGGTCGTTGAAGAATCCCACACAATAAGATTGTCGATTTCACTAAAGAAGTAGTCGATATTGAAGGTGAGGCGGTCCGTCGGCCGGAAGGTCAATCCCGTTTCATAGGTTTGGATCTCTTCCGGTTTGAGGTTTGGATTGCCCACGATGACGGGATTGTTGGCGTTGTACAGTTCCACGAAGTTCGGCGCCCTGAAGGCCTTCCCGTAAAGGAGCTTGAGCTCCCCATCCGGTGAAAAGCTCCAAACCACCGCGGCCCGGGGATTTGCCGTGTCGCCGAAATCGCTGTATTTGTCGTATCGAAGTCCGGCGGTGAGATTCAGATCCTTACGGAGTCGCCATTCGTCCTGGAGATAGGCTGCCCATATCTCCCGATTCGCATTTCGATTGAAATTACCCCAGGACGAAATATCCTGGAATGAATCGAGAGGGGCACCGGTCAATGGGTCGAAATTCGTCAGGTGCCGGACATCGAACTGACGGAGTTCCTCGTACATTAAGCCGAAGATGGCGTGGTTGTCCATGGTGATGTCGTAGTCGAGTTGCAGCTCGCCGCCGAGGGTCCTATCCTTCAGCAGCGGCTGACCGATCATCCCCTCCGGAAACCCGGGAAATCCATCGGGCAATATATCGAGACGCGCATCCTGCTCAAACTGGTCGAGATAAAGCTTGAATAACGAATTCAGCCGATTCGAGAAGGCGCGTCGGTAACTGACCTCGTTTGAAAAGTTGTCAATTTCCCAGCAATTGTCATCCGTAAGGGTGTATTGGAACCCGACGTAGGGGCCCCGCCTCTTGCCGATGTAGAGGCCCTCATAGCTCCAATCTCCATAGTCTGCCTTGAGAAAGACGTCCGTCTTTTTAAGGCTCGTATCGGCCGATCCGGGGGCCTGCGAAAAGCCGGTCCCGGAGAGCATATCCTGCTCTATAACCGGTTGATAGCCGTCCGTCTTGAGGTAATCCGCACTGCCGAAAAGCTGAAGGCCGCTAGCAAAGGTCTTGCCGGAAAGGATGTTGAGCTTTCCGGTATCGAAGCTTCCAGCCGTGGCGGTAACGACTGTCCCTTCCGCATCGCTCACGTTCTTGGTAATGATATTGATCACGGCAAGAAAGGCGTTAGCGCCGTAAAGGGCTGATCCGGGGCCGCGTATGATCTCGACCCGGCTGATCTTCTCCACGCTGAGGTCGTCGAAGACATAGGCCAATGCGCTTCCGACATAGTTCCGATTTAGCGGATGCCCGTCGATCATGACGAGTACCTTTTCCGACAGGGTAGTTCGGATACCCCTGACCTCGTACATCAGGACGCCGTGTTCGTTGATGGAAACCCCGATCCCCGGCACCATCTTCAGTATGTCCGTGAGGTTCCGCGCGCCCATGTTCCTGATCTCATCGGCATCCACGACAGTGGCAATGGCAGGCGCCTCCCGGATGGAGAGCTGGCGTTTTGTCGCCGTCAGCAGCAGTCGGTCGGTCCGGTAGTACATCTCCTCTGTGTACGGCGAGCTAAACATCTTCTCCACCGCTTCCTGCTTTTCCTCATCCCCCAATGTCACGGCATCGGATGCCAAGGACTGCTGCAAACTGAAGACAAACATGAAAAACAAGAAAAAAAACCGAAAATGCTTATTCATTGGATGTCCCTCCTCCCAACGTGTTGAAAACAGCCTTTAAACAAAGCTAGTGCCTGAACGGAAAATGGCCTCAGCGGGCATTTCCGGCAGCGGCAACGCTGTCCAGCAGGCCGCGGACCGCTTCGGCAATCTCTTGGGGGTTGAAGTTTCGTAGGGTGCGTTATACGCACCAATTCCAAAAGTTGGACGTATCTCAAGGTGGTTTCCCACTAATCCGCGATGAGCCAAAAAATGTTATGTCCCCTACTTTCGGGGGCGAGAGCATTGTCATAACGGGGGGTTGGATAACCCGTTACCGTGAAAATAGAAGTCAGAATTCAGGAGTCAGAATTCAGAATTCGCCCTGAACATACCCAGCTTGTCTTTATTTCCTTATTCTGACTCCTGAATTCTGACTTCTGAATTCTTTTTCATGATCTGTGGGTGATCTCTGATCATGAGCGTTAGAAGCGATAGCTCAAATCCACCATTCCTTTCTGACTTCGGCCTTCCCGAAAGCAAATTCTTACCACCCTATCACCGTCACATACCCCAAACCGTAATTGCATGGCCCTGATATTGCTCATCCCGCCGGAAGCACTTCTCCTCCCAGGAACGGCCGGCGGTGCGGTCGAAAATGACGAGATGGCCATGAGCAGCGCCGCAACGATCCATATACTCCCAGGTCTGCGCCAGGCCGTCGGCCAAGGTCCGCTCCAGGCCCTTATGGA
>CAZDYX010000077.1:2939-9058 GCA_964509775.1 uncultured Desulfobulbia bacterium
ATGGAGGATCTTCAGCTCCACCACCACCTTCTGTTCCCCGGCCGGATGCGGCCAGGACACGAGGAGATCGGTCCGCATCCGGCCCAGACCGTATTCCCGTTCGATGCGACCGCCGCTGTTCACGATCCGTTGCAGAAAGGCCTGGAGCAGGAGTTGCGGTCCGGCCTCCTTATAGTCGAACCGTTCCAGCCAGTGCTCTGAGTGTTCCCGGAAAAACTTCTGAAAGGCTGACATGAGCCTTTCCATATCCAAGCGGCCATCAACGGTAACGTACCACAAGGTTTCATGGAGAATGGTGAACTCGGTGCCATAGACGAGCTGTCTTGGGATCACCTCTTGATAGATGGGGTTTGCGATCCGCAGCGGCCGGTCAAGTGCGATAAGTCCTAGGTCCCGGCAGTAGTCGAGATCGTCTGGCACCAGATTGATGGTCTCCTCCTCGCCGCGGAGGATCGGCGATATCACCCGCCGCACCCGTTCCTCGGCGAGTTTGTCCGCCAACTGATCCAGATGGGTTTCACGGCGTTCAATCAGACGTTCTTTGGCCTGAGCCACCATGGCCGGGACAATAGGCCGCGTCCGGTCGCGACCCGTCTCCTGCCTGAAGGTTACCTCGTAGGCCAGGGCGTTGACAAGCCATGGCTGGCCCCGAGAGAGGTGCCAGATACACTCGATCGATTCGTCCGAAAAGACCTGGCCGGTCTCCTCGGTGTGCTGACAAAGCAAGGCCCCCATCTCGGCCTGGTTAAAATTTCCGAGCCGCAGAGACACGGCCTTGATGTTGAAGGCGCTCCCGCCGGTGATCACCTCCCGGCCCGGCTGCCTCATCCGGTAGTCCCGGACATCCCGCACCCCGCACAATACGATACTCGTCGGAAAGCCGGTCGGACGCTTGTCATAGCCGGAACGGATCTGACGCAGGACCGAAATCAAGGTGTCGTCGACCAGGGCGTCGATCTCGTCTATCAACACGACCAAGGGCTGGGTAGACATCTCCGCCAGCAGCCCAAGCAGGTGGTTGAGCGCGGCATGCCCTCCGGCCTGCCGCAGGATCTCGAGAGGCTTCTCCGGGGACATCACCACGCCCAGATAGGTGCGCGCCCGGCTGATAATCTCATGGAGTATGGCGTGCATCCCCTTATCGACATCGGCGCGGGCAGACTGGGCCGCCTCGACATTCACATACAGGCAGCGGTAGGCGCCGCCTTGATTAAGATGCTCCAAAAGCGCCAGCAGGCAGGTGGTCTTGCCTGTCTGCCGCGGGGCGTGCAGCACAAAATACTTCTCCTGCGCAAACAGGGTCTCTATTTCAGCCAAATCCCACCGCGCCAGGGGCGGCAGGACATAATGTTTCTCCGGGTTCACCGGTCCGGCGGTGTTGAAAAATCGCATGATGACTCCTTATCGCATTTTAAGCCTATTTTCCCCTTGAATACCACGTCCCGGCCTTGATCATCGTTTCGCCAGTGCCCAAGGAATGAGCATGTCCAACGGGGGCTAGGGCGTTGCGGGTTGCGCGTTGCGGGTTTTAAAAAACCCGTAACCCGTAACGCGTAACATGCCAACTTCGCTTGTTCGATCCGCGTGGCTTAGCGCTGGCGAAACGATGATCGCGGCCCAAGAGTTCTTTCAGGTCCGGCCCGGCCCGGCAGCGGCAACGCTGTCCAGCAGGCCGCGGACCGCTTCGGCAATCTCTTGGGGGTTGAAGGGCTTCTGGAGATAGCGGAAGGTTGCCTTTCCTCCCAAATCATCGAGGTTCACATCGGCCGGATAACCGCTCATGAAAATGATCGGCAGATAGGGATGCTCCTTGCGGATGGTGTCTGCCAAGGTCCTGCCGCCCACCCCGGGCATCACAATGTCGCTGACGACCAGATCGATGGCATGCGGCGGGGCATAAAAGATCTGCAGGGCCTCTGACCCGCTTGCCGCGGAAAAAACACGGTAGCCGTAATGCTCCAAAATGGAGACGACCATCTGGCGAACCTCGGGGTTATCCTCGGCAACCAGGATGGTTTCGTTGCCGCCCTGAACCGGAAGAAGGTTTGCCAGCTCACGGTCGTCCCTGGTCGCATCTTCGCAATGGCGCAGAAAAATCTGAAAATTGGCGCCCCGGTCCGGCCCGGTGTCAATAAGGATGTGGCCATCATGTTGTTTGACAATTCCGTAGACCGTGGAAAGCCCAAGGCCTGTGCCCTTGCCGGCGGGCTTGGTGGTAAAAAACGGATCGAAAATGCGGGCCATGTTCTGCGGGTCTATGCCGATGCCGTTATCGATCACTGACATGACCACATAGTTCCCTGCCAAGGGCTTGTGGTCCACATCGAACAGTTGCTCCGCCCCCACCTTGGTATTGCGGGTGCGGATGAGAATTTTCCCGCCCTCGGCCACTGCATCCCGGGCGTTCACCACCAGATTCATAATAAGCTGCTCTATCTGACCGGCATCCACGTTCACATTCCCCAGGTCATCGGCCAGATCCAGCTCCAGGGCAATATCCTCACGGATTAGCCGGCGAAGCATCTTGCCAAAATCATTGATCAGGGTGTTCAGGTTAAGCGGCTTCCTGGCCATCACCTGCTTGCGGCTGAAGGCCAGAATCTGGCGGAGCAGGCGGGCCGCTTTTTCCGTGCTCTTGACGATATTCTGCAGCTTGCTGTAAAGGGGGTTTTCGGGTGCAATGGTCAAGAGGCATAACTGCGCATTGCCCATGATCGGGGTCAAGACATTGTTGAGATCATGGGCAATGCCGCCGGCCAGGGTCCCGAGGGCCTCCATTTTCTGGCTCTGCCGATATTGTTCCTCCACCCGGAGTTTTTCCTGTTCCGCTTTCTTACGTTCGGTGATATCGCGGTCGATGCCGCGGAAGCCGATCACCCTGCCATCTTCGGAAAGGACCGGCGTGCCGCTCGCCTCAATATGCACGGTCGTGCCGTCTTTGGCGATGCTTCGGCGTTCCACGCCGAGAAAAGGCAGTGCCTGCCGCACGCATTGATCGAAGGTGCGTCTGAACCGCGCTGCCTCATCAGGAGGCATAAGGACATCGAAAAGACAGCGAAAAGACAGCTCTTCCGGCCGAAACCCGTAAATCATTTCACAAACCGGCGAGCAATAGGTAAAAAAGCCCTTGATATCCATCTCCCAGACCCAGTCGCTGGTGGTTTCGACCAAGGCGCGAAAGCGCGCCTCCGAGTCCCGCAAGGCCTTTTCCGTGTTCCATTTTTCCGTGAGCGACAAGGCCATCTGGGTGATCTCTTCCGGATCGAAGGGCTTGCGCAAAAACAGAAGCTTGTCGGGTGCGCCGACCGTTTGGACGATTTCCCCCCGCGAGCGATCCGAAAAAGCGGTCACTATCACGATCTCCATATGGGGGTCGATAGCCCGGATCCTTACTGCCGTTTCCATGCCGTCCCAGCCTGGGGGCATGCGGATGTCGATAAAGGCAACGGCAAAAGGCCGGTTTGCAGCCCGGGCCTCCCGCGCCAGACGAAAGCCCTCCTCGCCTGAGGCAGCAAAACGAAGCTGGAAATCCAGCCTCGGTTCGGAGCGCATATCCTTGTCCGGGGAGAGCAGGTGGACGATCTGCCCCAAGGACGATTCGGCCGCAGCATCCCACGGAGCGAGAATCGCCTCGTAGGTCTTCCATATCTCAAGATCATCGTCGATGACCAGAATTTGTCTATTTTTCATGATTCCCTCTCAGGCGTTTGACTCAGAACCGTCTTCCCTTGCCTTTCCCACCGGGTGCAATACAAAAAAGTGAACCACTTAACATGCTGATTTAATGTCGAATATCGAACAGGGAATGTCGAATTATGAAGTCTTGTTCTTGTTTTGTTTGGCGGTCCCTATACTTGTTACAAAAATCGAGATCAATTGGTTGTTTTCATCTAACTGCAAAGTCTATGAGTCGCTCCTCAAGGTCTAATTTCCACCTTCCTTCGACATTCGACATTCCCTGTTCGACATTCGACATTCAAGGAAATTGCCGGCTTGTCACTTTTTTGTATTGCACCCTCCCCCCGGACTTACGGCCAACCTTACCACAAATTCCCCCCCCTTACCCAAACCCTCGCTGTATGCGGAGAGAGAGCCGTGGTTGGCGCGCAGGTAATTTGCACATGAATGAAGGCCAAAGCCGGAGCCCTTGGTCTTGGTGCTAAAGCCAAAGGTAAAAAACCTTTTGTGGTCTTCGGGCATGAAGCCGACGCCCGTATCCCTTATTGATATCATAACATCGGCAGGCGGTCCCGGTTCAAGGGAGGTGGTGAGAATAAGCTGCCGATCCTCGGGCCTGATCTCGTCCATGGCCTCGTAGGCATTTTTGATAAGATTGACAAGGATCTGGAGCAGCTTGGCCTGTTCGATCCGTACCAGGGGAAGCGCGGCAAAACTGCTCGTCACCTGCACGGCGCGCTTCTCGATAGACTCTTTGAGCATATCCAGGGCGTCTTCAAGGATCCTGTTCACATCGACCTCTTCAGGATCGCCGGCAAGCCGGGCATAACGCATCTGCAGAACGATAATGGCCTCAATGTGCTCGTGCTTGCTGAGAATGCGATGCAATTCCTCGACAATGCCGTCATATTCCTCCTTGATGCCGCCCGGCAGGAGGTCCAGGATCTTGATCAGCCTCTCCTTGTCCGGCTCGGGGAGCACAATGGTGGCCTGCACCGCCTTGCGGGTTTGCCCGATTATGTCTTGCAGCGAGTTGTAAAAAGGGCTCCCTTTGAGTCGTCTGATCAACAAGGCGGCACCGACCTTGGCAGGGGTGATGGCATTGCCGATGTTGTGCAGGATACCCACCGCCATCTCGGCCATCCCGGCCTCATGGGCCTGCTCGACCAAACGCCTCTGCGCCACCCGCAGATCGCGGGTGCGCTCCTCCACCTTCAACTCCAGGGAGCGGCTGTAATCGCTCAACTGTTCACGGGAGTCTCGCAGTTTCACGGTCATTTCATTGAAGTCCTTGGACAAGCGCATGAACTCATCGCAAACCAGACCGCGCTGCTCGATCATATGCTCGAGGTCGCCTTCCGATACCCGGCCCACCCCTTCCTGCAGAACTCGCACCGAACGTACGAAGGTGCGGGTGAAAAGGGCGGCAACCACCACCCCCACGGAAAAAAAGATGCCGGCCATGGAGACGAAATAGATCTCGAGCTGGGTGATCTTTGCCTGCCACTCCTCCTGCACGACCTTGATTTCCTTCTCGAGTTTTTCGAGGGAATAGCCGCACCGTATCACCCCCCAGAGCCGGGCGCCGCTGTATATCGGGGCCACGACCTCCAGGATGGAACGCGGCGTCCGTTCCTCGCGGGGCATGATGAAGTCCAGGAAGCGGACCAGGTTTTCGCTTTGGCCGGCCGGCAGCGACCCGGGAAATTCCTTGGCGAGCATGGCCGCCACCTCGCGATCAAAGGCGGAATCGAGGATGCTTCCCACCATCTTCGGATTATTGTGGGCCACGGTCAGACGATTGGCATCCATGATAATACAGTAGACGATCTCCGGGTTATTACTCACCACCTGGCCGACCATGATGTTCATAAAGGTAAAATCATAGCCGGCAATCGCCTGACCGGCGCTCAGGGCCAGACTGCGAATCAGGGACCCCCCTTGACTTTCGAGGTCCTTACGCATCTGGGTGATGGTGCGGGCGAGCTGGGTATCGCGAAAGCGCGCCTCCTCGTTGAGAAATATCATGGTGACCGAAGGAAATAACAGGCAAAGGAGGATGAAGTTCATCAGGATCAGGTACGTCTTGATGGACGGACGCCACCAGCCCCGGTCCTGACCGTTTGCCTGTTGTGCGTTGGTTGCGGGCAAGGATGCCACCCTATTCCTTGTCGATTATTTCGCTGGCCATATCAAGGGCCGCCTCGGAAATTACCAGGTTGATTTGGGTGGCCGTGCGCATGTTCAGGAATATCCTCGTTCCGAGGGGCGCCATGACCCCGATCTTGCCGGGCTCCTGGCCGCGCAGGATAATGCCCCTGGCCAGGGCGGCCGCCTGGACGCCGATATTGGGAATATCCGGATCCACCGCCAGCAGGACCCCCACTCGGGCCACGTTTCGGGACTGACCCACGCACACGAGACGATCCTTTATGCACTTG
>CAZDYX010000077.1:9068-9882 GCA_964509775.1 uncultured Desulfobulbia bacterium
TTTCCACCGTATACACCACCGGGTCATTGGTGATCCAGAAGGCGTCGATGCGGTCGGCCAGTTTTTTATAGGCCTGCTGAAAATCCCGGGGATGCTCGATCCCTACCGTCTCCAGATCCAGGCCCAGCAAACCGGCCGCCTCTCTGGCCCGGGCCACGATTTCCTCGGAATATGCCTGGTTGTAAACCGCGCCGATGCGGCGAATCTTCGGAGAAAACATCATCAGATTTGCAAACTGGGTGCCGGGCGCCACGTCAGAGGCGATCCCAGCCACATTGCCCTGGCCCTCCAGGAGTTGATATCTCTCCCAGTTGAGCACCATGGCAAAGAGGACCGGGACATCAGGCCGGTCCTTGGTCCAGATTTTGGCTGTATAGGCGGCCTTGGCCCCCAGGGCGAAAATCAGGGACGGTTTGGCGGCAAAAACCTCGGTCATGACGGCCTTGGCCCGGCCTGTATCCCCTTGCAGGTTAAAGACCGTTACCGGCAAACCGAGCTCTTCGGTAAAGGCAGCCACCGGCGTGGTGTAGGCATCCTCCTTGTCGGAAAGCAGGATGGCCACCCGGCCCGCCTCGGCTGCATATCCCCACCAGGGGCAAACAGCCAGGGCCAGGACAACCAGGACCGGTTTAATTAGGAAACGTATGCCAGTCATCGATCCGTAACATCTCCATGATTTTGAGGCGCAGCTCTTTTTTGTTGGCGCCGAGGAATAGTTCTTGTATGGCTTTTGTATCTGCCGGCGACACGGCCTCGGCTCGCAGGCAAAGGACCGGCATGGGAATGGGTTCGGTTTCAACGATGGGGGAGACCG
>CAZDYX010000077.1:9892-11626 GCA_964509775.1 uncultured Desulfobulbia bacterium
CCGCGGGTTTAGCGCGGCAATTTGCTCCATGGTATCCTTAACCACCAGGGCCATGTCCACCTGCCCGAGGGCCAGGGCGAAGAGGGCATCGGAATCCTTGGGAACGAGAATAATGCTCACTTCCTTGACATCAATACTAAGGCCGGCCAACAAGAGCCTGTCCAGCAGGGCCTCCCCCTTGGCGCCCATGGAGGCCATGGCCAACGACCGGTTCTTAACCTTGCCAGGGCCGATATCCGCGCGCTTGGCCGTAAGGAGAACCTTTCGGTACGTGGTCAGGCCGGCTCGGCTGGGCGTCAAC
Source organism: uncultured Desulfobulbia bacterium (assembly GCA_964509775.1). Taxonomy (GTDB): domain Bacteria; phylum Desulfobacterota; class Desulfobulbia; order Desulfobulbales; family CAZDYX01; genus CAZDYX01. The sequence continues at coordinate 10,194 of CAZDYX010000077.1, forward strand.
AGAGGCCGCCATTGGAACTCGGCGCCATGCATCCGCCAGTACCATTCCGGGACAAAGACCAGGGCTGGTTGTTGGGTTTTGACCTTGTTGTGGAAATCGGTGAAATGGGCAAAGGGCTGAAAATTGATATCGAGACCGCCCGCCGACAACAGACTGTCCATCTCCTGTTTCAACCGCGCCAGGTTGCTCTGCGAGGAATCGGGGTTGAAATAATAGAAATCAAGCCGGGAAGAACGGGCAAGGGCCTCCTCTGAGGCCAATCCGGCCATAAGGACTATTGCAATCAGGAGGCGAGTCGCGCCGTTGGCAATCAATCGGTTGAGCACTTACGACTCCGGCAAGGGTTGGCAATGGGTGCAGCTTACGGCTGGTTGGCCTGAATATGACCATCATAGCAGAATGTCGCAGTTTGTCAATTCCGGCGGGCAAGTCGCTCAAAATACGAGAAGGGTCGCGCCTTTCAGTGGCACCAGGCGTCAAAAAAGCGGAGAGCATCAGCACCTTGGTTCGCACCCCGGCCTTGATCACCGCCAGGGCAGTGAAGATCTTGCCCAGGCCCACGCTGTCCGCCAGAATGCAGCCGTTAAAGCTCTCCAGCTTATTGATGATGCCAATGGCGGCACATGGAAACGAACACCCTGTTGGGCCGATTGGGATCCATGATCTGCGCAACTGGTTGCGGCCAGTTCCCTCAGCGCCTTTGCGATTTCGATTCCCCGGGTGGTTTCACCGGCATTGAAGGTCGGCACAAAAAAACCGATCTTAAGGTTATTAAGGTTCATGCCGGTAATTATAGATACATCCCAGTTGGGGCGCATTGAGCCCTCATTGTAAGAAACAGATCACATCTTCCCAGCCTTTTTAGATGCCTCTCGAACGTAATTCAATATAGCGGGCACCAGACATGCTGTTTAGCATCAAAGAATTTGCCTGTAACCTGTTTTTTTATCTTGACAATTAGATGTATCTTGTGGAAACAGATGGAATAATCATAAATGTAAAAATACATATGAATTTCGTAAGCAACCTTCAGGAAGTTGAAAGATTTCCGTGAATCGGTCCATCCGGGCATGCCCATGGAGCAGCGGCTTACCCCGGAAGGGGAGATTACCCGTGCCAACACCTGTCCCACCTAAACAAAAGGATGTCGTCTCTGCTAGGGAGGCCTTTGATGCCCGGTGCCGAAGAATTGTCAACCGGATCCATGCGGCCACCAATTTCAATCAGATCCTGATCGGCCTCAAGGATGAGATGTCGAGGCTCTTCGGGGCCGAACAGGTTACCGTCTATCTTGTCGATGCCAGGAACAAGGAAATCTTCTCCCGCATCGAGGTCAATAGTCGCCCGACGGAAATCCGGATTCCGGTGAATTCGAGCAGTATCGCCGGTCATGTCGCCTCCACGGCAAGAGGCGTCAACATCCATGATGTGCG
>CAZDYX010000078.1:0-6489 GCA_964509775.1 uncultured Desulfobulbia bacterium
GCCCTGCGGGCACAACGAACAATGAAAATGGAATCCAGGAGTCAGGAGTCAGAATTCAGAAATAGAGAGCCTCGCGAAACCCCTCCTGGCTTCTGAATTCTGAATTCTGAATTCTTCATTTTCATATAAAGGTGATTTCTATGCAACGGCTTGCGGTGCTATTGTCCGGGACCGGCAGGACCATGGATAATTTTTATGAAAAAATTAAAGATGGCGTTTTAAACGCCAAAATTGAAGTGGTGGTCTCGAATGTGGCTGATGCCTTAGGTCTGGAAAAGGCAAGAACTTATGGCTATCCCGCCTATTTTGTCAGGAACAACGAGGCGATTACTACAATCCTTGACGACTATCCTGTTGATCTCGTGTGTCTTGCCGGGTATCTCAAACTCTACTCCCCCCCTGAACATCTCAGGCGCTCGGTGCTCAATATCCATCCCAGCCTTATCCCCGCATTTTGCGGGACCGGTTTTTACGGTATGCGGGTACATGAGGCGGTTTTTACCCGTGGGTTGAAGGTGAGCGGCTGTACTGTCCATTTTGCCAATGAGATTTACGATGAGGGACCTATCGTAGTGCAGAAATGCGTCTGCCTCGATGACAATGACACCCCCAAGACAATAGCGGCCAAGGTTTTTGCCGCCGAGTGTATTGCCTATCCGGAGGCGATTAATCTTGTCTCTGAAAAGGGGTTGGACTTCTTCTGGGAGCGGGATAAGTGAGTCTGACGCACCTTCTCACGAACCTATCAAGGGGTGTTAATCGTCAAAATTCCCCGCTGGTCCTTTGGGGACGTGTAACCGGGAGGCCTTATCCGCGATCTTTTCTTTGGTCCATTCCTTGGGATTTTCTATCCGACTGGCCTTGGGGCCAAGGTTATATGAGCCGGCGGCAAGAATGGCCTCGATGGCAAGCGGGGCCGAATGTTTGGCATTGAAGACATTGACTAGCATATCATATATGAAGTTTTCTACCCGTTTTGCCATCCGCTCCCGGATTGCCTGGGGTTGACGTAATATCTTGTTTTCGAAAGGGAGATTGAGCTTTTTGTAGTTTCCACCCTTGATCCCGTTTTTCTGGGCATAGGCCTTCATCTCCTCCCACAGTTCTTCGCCCATTCCTTCTCCGGCGATCTTGATAAACTCTCCGTTTTCATCCATCATCGCATTGCCATAATCATTGACTGCCAAGCCCCAGGAAATCATTTGCAGGGCAGTTGCCACATTGGACTTGGTGGTCCGGGTCTGATTTGCGATATCGCGAAGTCGCTCTGAGCTGTTACCGGAGGTGCCATGCTGAGCCCCTGAGATTTGGTGCTTGGCAAGGGCCGCATGGATTTCAGCGGTGAGGCCGACCTGGATCCCCTGGGCGTTTGCCTCAATGCCATGGGTGGTACCGTTGTTTAAGGCTATCCAGTCAGGAAAGATGTCGTGGGCGTTGAGGCCCTGAATAAGGAATAGTGCCTCGGCGACAGTGGAAAGACCTTCCTTGCCCTTAATTTCGCCGACCTCGGTCTCAAGGCCGGCCCAAGAAGGTATGTAGGGGTCTAGGGAGATATTGGCTAGCAGGTTTTGCTCGTCTGGGAGGTGGGATGCGTCTATGGCAATGGAGGTAACCCCAGACTCAAAGAGAGAGGGGATCTCCGTCTTTGCCGCTTCGATTTCCGCCTCATTTTTAATGCCGTAGTGGTCGGCATGTACAGCGACTGGAATTGTTATACCAAGCTCATTACAAACGGCGTCGACTTGTCGGGCCATGTTCCAGTAATTTACCGCACAGTAGGCATTGGCCCCACCCTCTGATTTTGCGATTTCAATAATAATGGGCGCGTTCGCTCGCTCAGCGGCCAGTAAGGCCCCACGTACGATAATATGATTTCTGGCGTTTGCGGCTATGGCGATGGCCTTGCCCTTGGCGAGCATGGCCCGATCAATCACCTTGCCGCTTACGATGAGGGCCTTGGAGTTTGGAAAGAGCCGGACAATGTTTGGTGGCCTGCCGATCTCAAGGGCTTTTTTAAAGTCTGCCAAATAATGGGGATGCCTTTCTCTGTTCATGGGTTTCTCCTTATCTTTATAGTGAGGCATATAAGGCCGAGCGTCGTATACGGAATTGATCGTTGCGTTGCAGGTATTTTGCGGTAACTTTTTAAAAAAATCAAGAAATACCTGAGGGCCATATTTTATTTAAAGTGCCCAGTAATTCATCTGTTCTCTATCATAGTCTTAGTTTGTCAGGCTGAAAAAGACAAGACGAGATTCGCTCAAAGGACTATCGATAAGGTCATAATTAAAAAACCTATTGACAAGGTAGAAAAAATAAGATAATCCAGCACTACTCGATGAATGGTTGTTCATTTTGGTTATTCTTATGGTGACGGCCGGAAGCGAAAGCGAATGAAGGGGGGATACTTGTTGCTGAGAATAATTATGTCGCCAGCAGTGATCATATTTTTTGGGTATCTTCTAAGTGAGGTATTGCTTCCTTCCGTTGTTTGGGCATCAGAAAGCATGGTAAAGTTATATGTCTCCGCATGGCTTGTCCGATTATGGCTGGCCTTGATTGGGGGCACTGTTCTTGTTGTTGGGGTAATGGTGGCGATGGGGGGTGACAAATCGGATTATACCCTGCAGCCGGTTTATTCTAAAGATTCCGGAGTCTCGGTTACGAAAAAGCCCAAACTGAGTTACATGAGGATAGGCGGAGGTTTGTTGACGGTGGTTGTCGGTTGCCTCTTCTTTGTATCCTCGGTTTTTCTCCTACCTGATAAACAGTCCGGTTATTCAGGAATTGGCAAAGTTATAGCCCAGTTAAAGACCACCAAGGTCATAGTCCGGTTAAAGGCCAAGGTGCAGGAACTAACGGATGGTTCTTTGGCGGTTGAACCTCAATTGCCGGAGGGCAAGCATGAATAATCTTGTAAAATACGCATTCATTACTATTGAATGCGTCGGCGGTGCGGCATTATTGCTCGGCCGACAATTATTGCCGTCGAAAAAATGGGATGCTCGTGGTTCGCTCGATTGACGAGCCATAGATTAATGGTGTCGGTAGGGTATGAAGTGGAGTGGCGTTTGTTTGTGGAAAAGGGTGTTTATTCATGTGATAGAGTCGGAAAATTATATAAAATAAAACCAGAATTCAAGAAATTTAGGACATCTTAACGTAGAAAGGAGGTCATTGATGGGGAAGATATCGTTGACTGATATTTTTGGGTACGTATTTTTGGTAGCTTCTCTGATGGCTACTTTTTCGCTCCTTTTTAAATCGATGAAGGACGATTGGACGCCTAAAGACAAGGTAAACCAAACAGTTGTACTCATCGTATTGGCTATTTTGGGTGCCATGATCGGCGGGGCTCTTCTTATTGGGGGATGAGCACAATTGCAGGAGATGGGGTTCTTGTGAGGGGGAGTTATCAGAGGATGTTTAGGATACTCTGTCGCAAGGTGAGCAGCAATTTCTTTGCACCAAGGACGAAAAATGAAGACAAAAACCTCTGTCTATAGTTTTTTGAAAAGGGTGCGACTGTTAACCGGTTTGTGTGAGCATAAGCGAAGACATCAGGCATGATATGCCCTGTAGCCGGGACTATGCAGCCGGCGGCAGGATATTTGACAGGATAATGGCGCGGGGAATGATGAGAAGAATTCGCATCCTAATACTGATTGTAACTCTTGGCGTGACATGCCTTTTCCTGCCGTGGAGTAAAGCTATTGCATCCGCAGAAGATTGTTATGGCTGTCATGGGGAAAAGGGTTTTGTAACTGTCAGGGATGGGAAAGAGTTATCCATTTATACTGATGAGGGGGAATTTACTGCCTCTGTTCATGGTATGAATGGTATCGGATGTGATGGGTGCCATGTTGATACTACTGATATCCCTCATTCCGAACGATTGGCCAAGGTGGACTGTGGAACCTGTCATGATGAGGCCGCTTCTCAACATGCGGGGAGCGTACATGCGCAAAGTGCTGCATGTAAGGACTGCCATGGCGCACACGGTATTCAACCTGCCAAGGATCCAAGATCCAGGGTGTATGCCCTCAATATTCCCGCCACCTGCGGAGGATGTCATTCTGAGGGTGGGAAGGTAAAAAATGCACCGGCGACGTTAGCTAACTACGAAAGCGGCCAGCACGGAATTTCTACCAAGAAAGGCATGTTAGGGGCAGCAGTATGTACCGATTGTCATGGCACCCATAAGATTACTACGGTTAACGATCCTGCATCGGCAGCCAATCGTAAGAATATTTCCGCCACGTGCGGACGCTGTCATTCCGGCACCTTGACAACATATCAGGGCAGCATTCATGGACATGCAATGGCTGCTGGTAATGATTCTTCGGCAACGTGCAGTGATTGTCATGACGCGCATCAAACACTACGGGTAGATCGCGAGGATTTTCAAGTACAATCCTTTAAGACCTGTGGGAGGTGCCATGAACATGCCATGAAATCCTATACCGCCTCATATCATGGCCAGATTGCGGATTTGGGGTTTGCCCATGTGGGTAAGTGCTATGATTGCCATGGAAGTCACAATATCCTCCCGCAAAATAATCCTCTATCAATGATCAGCGATGAACGTTGTTTGGATACCTGCCGCAAGTGTCATCCGAGTGCGGAGAAGAATTTCATCGGTTTTGCCCCACATCTGGATCATTCGAATAAAGAAAAATTTCCGGTTGAAGCGGCTGTTTTTACCGTCATGAGCGCCCTGCTGATAAACGTCTTTCTCATCTTCAGCATTCATACATTGCTTTGGTTCATCCGCGCTATGTTTGCAAAGTTGAAGCATGAAGATCCACCTCACTTGGGTAATCCTACCGGGCGTTATTTCCTGAGATTTAACTATTATCATCGGATAACGCATTTCCTTATCTTTACCAGCTTTGTCGTGTTATCCGTTACCGGTTTGCCCTTGAAGTTTCACGATGCCCAGTGGGCGAAGTTGTTGGCAGCAGCCCTTGGTGGTTTTGAGGTGGCGGGTATTTTACATCGGATGATGGGATTGGTTACATTCGGTTATTTTGGGTTGCACCTGTCATTTCTTGCCTATCTCTTAATCAGTGGGCGGATGCGATTTCTTGATATGTTTTGGGGCCCAAGATCGGTAGTACCTCATCCACAGGATGCAATTGATATTGCCGATAATATCAAATGGTTTTTGGGGCTGGGCCCGAGGGTAAAATTCGGGCGGTTTGCGTACTTTGAGAAATTTGACTACTTCGCGGTCTTCTGGGGCGTTGCGATCATAGGTTGTAGCGGGTTAGTTCTATGGTTCCCGGAACAGGTTACGTGGTTTTTGCCTGGATTGGTCGTCAATATCGCCTGGATTATTCATGCCGACGAGGCCCTTCTTGCCACCGGATTTATCTTCCTCATTCATTTTTACAATACTCATCTACGGGTGGAAAAATTTCCTCTTGATCCGGTTATATTGACCGGTAGAATCGATGAGGAAGAAATGCGTCATGAACGTCCCAAAGAGTTTGCCCTGCGTCGGCAAGATGGTAGCCTCGCAGAAATAATGACTACACCACCCCCCTTGTGGATGAAGAATTTTTCCCGCGCTGTTGGGTGGACATTTGTATTTATTGGATTTGCCTTATTGATCTTTATGATTGCTGCCTTTTTCTTTTAAAAAGAGATTTTTTGGATTGTATTTGACTGAGACCTTAAGGATTTCAATATATCTGCGGGGGTAGGAAATATGAATGAAGCCTTGATTCTAGAAAGATTGGATAATATCTCGAAAGAGATTGCATCCATGAAGTCCAGCGTCTTCCAAGAATTAAAGCAGGATCTGACTCCGATTATTAATCAGGCATACCCACGCGTAATGTCATTTTTATCTGACGTTGAAGGGCAATACAGCAATGAAGAATTGGCCCTCCTGGTTAAAAATATTCTGGTAAATATACGAAATCTTAACGGCCTGTTGGATATGCTTAAGGCCGGAATGGAGCTAAAGGATGATTTGGGCCCGATCGTGAAGCAGGCATTTCCTAAGCTGACGACATACATTGGGGATCTGGAACCCGGGTTCGATGGAAAAGAACTCTCTGAATTGGTGCATAAACTGTTATCCAATCTTGCGCATTTTAACAGTGCCATGGACATGCTCAAGGCCGGGATGGAGTTGAAGGATGACCTGGGTCCGGTGATAAAACAGGCCTATCCCAAGTTGACGGGTTTTATGTCCTCTCTGGAAGGGGAGTTTGATGCCGGGGAGTTAGAGAGCCTGCTTCGTAAGGTGCTGTCTAACCTTGGTAATTTTAATACGGCCATGGACATGCTCAAGGCCGGGATGGAGTTGAAGGACGACCTGGGTCCGGTGATAAAACAGGCCTATCCCAAGTTGACGGGTTTTATGTCCTCTCTGGAAGGGGAGTTTGATGCCGGGGAGTTAGAGAGCCTGCTTCGTAAGGTGCTGTCTAACCTTGGTAATTTTAATACGGCCATGGACATGCTCAAGGCCGGGATGGA
>CAZDYX010000078.1:6589-9091 GCA_964509775.1 uncultured Desulfobulbia bacterium
CTAACCTTGGTAATTTTAATACGGCCATGGACATGCTCAAGGCCGGGATGGAGTTAAAGGACGACCTGGGTCCGGTGATAAAGCAGGCGTATCCCAAGTTGACGGACTTTATGTCCTCTCTGGAAGGGGGGTTTGATGCCGGCGAGTTAGAGAGTCTTCTTCGTAAGGTGTTGTCTAACCTTGGTAATTTTAATACGGCCATGGACATGCTCAAGGCCGGGATGGAGTTAAAGGACGACCTGGGTCCGGTGATAAAACAGGCGTATCCCAAGATTACCTCGTTTATGGCGGATCTGGATGGGCAATTTAACTGGGAAGATATGTTGAGTTTACTCCGTAATTTCCTGATAAATGTCCAGACATTCGATAGCTTGTTAAAAATGGTAAAACCTGCTGTAGAACTTGTCGAGGATGTTGGTAACATTGCCAGGCAAACGGATGTTTTTGGCAAAGTAGTTCGCACATTGAACGACCTTGAAGAGCGAGGTGTATTTAAGATTGTCGGTCGGTTAGTTGGGTCCTTGGAAGGATTCCGTTGCAGTGAAGGGCAGCTTAATGCCATGTGTGTTGCCATTTCCGAGATTGATCCAGTCACCCCCAAATATGTGGGGGTGATGGAGATTGTAAACGAACTATTGGATCCCAATGTTCAGGAAACCATCGGATTAGCATTTAAGATTATGCGTTCAGTTGGTTGCTGCTTGCGTGCTAATCGGATAAGGCGTCTTGAAGAGGAGTTCCCCGATGAGTTAGGGGCGCATGCTGTCTAGAGCGACTCCTGTCTTTAGGAGTATGAATCAACATATTAAAAAGAGGATGAATAAAAAAGTGTTAAAGAGGAGAAGTGTGATCATATGGACACCCGGTTTGCAAGTGGGGCTTGGGTGGCCGCACCAAGAAAAAAGACAGAGAGGAGGCAATGAGTTATGAAGAAACTTGTAATTCTCGGTGCCGGCTGCGGAGGCACCATGATGGCCAACAAGATGAGGAGGGATTTGGATCCCGACGAGTGGAGCATTACCATTATTGACAAGGATAATATCCACTATTATCAACCAGGGTTCCTTTTTGTTCCCTTTGACATGAGTACCCCAAAGGAGATCAAGAAAAGCAAACGCGAGTTTCTTCCCACGCATGCTGATTTTGTGATCTCAGAGGTCACGAACGTCGATTGGGATAAACAGGTCGTAACCACTAAAAGCGCAGGTAGTTTCAAGTATGATATTCTTATAATGAGCACTGGTTGTGATATCAGGCCTGAAGAGGTAGAGGGCATGATGGACGGCTGGGGTAAGAATATCTTCAGTTATTATACCTACGAGTCTTGTTTGGAGATAAAAAAGGCGCTGAAAAAATTTACGGGCGGTAAGGTGGTTATTAATATTGCCGAGATGCCGATCAAATGCCCGGTCGCACCGCTTGAGTTTGCCATGTTGTTTGACCGGTATTTACAAACACGTTGCATCCGTGACAAGGTGGAGATCGAGTTTGTCACTCCACTTGCCGGAGCCTTCACCAAACCAGTGGCCACCAGGATTCTTACGCAGGCATGTATTGACAAAAATATCAAGATAACACCTAATTTCAGCCTTGGATCAGTAGATTCCGAAAAAAGGGTCATCACTTCCTATAGCGGTGCGGAGGTGGAATATGACATGCTGGTATCCATTCCACCCAACTTCGGCTCCCAGGCTATGATCGATTCCGGAATAGCCGATCCGTTGGGATATATTCCGGTCGATAAACATACATTGCAGCCGGCGGGCAGGGATAATGTCTGGGTGCTGGGTGATGGCACGAATGTTCCCACCTCTAAGGCCGGTGCCGTTGCTCATTATCAGGCTGACATCCTGCACGAAAATATTATGGCCTATATTAGCGGTGATGCGCAACATGCGCGATCCGACGGCCATGCGGTCTGATTTATCGAATCGGGCTTCGGGAAAGCCTACGTTGTCGACTTCAACTACACCGTCGAGCCTCTTGTTGGAAAGTTTCCATTCCCTGCGGTAGGACCATTGGGATTGTTAGAGGATACCGAGATTAACCATATGTCTAAGCTTGTATTTAAATGGGTATATTGGAACCTGCTTTTGGCCGGAGTCTGGCTTGGACCACCACATCTGCAGTTAGAAGGCAAGCGGTTGGATATGCTTGGTAAGAAAAAATAACCCTGGAATGATAATCTAGTGATAAAGATGCCGACCCTTAGGGGTTGGCATCTTTGTTTATTTCTGCTCAAACACCTGATATGCGATCGCCCCCTTTGACCGTTTTACCAGCTCGACCGCTGCCTGCTCAGGCGCAAGATCTTGGATGCCTGGTAATTTTAACAACATCGGGAGGTTTACCCCCGAGATTAAAATGGCATCCCTGTTCCTAGCCAATCGTTTTGCAACATTATAGGCGGTGCCTCCTATAATGTCAGTGAGGATAATTATCCCTTCCCCGCGATCAATTTCTTTAATACCGGATAAAATATTTGCCTCCACTATCTGAGAG
>CAZDYX010000078.1:9101-11280 GCA_964509775.1 uncultured Desulfobulbia bacterium
TTGACTGCGTTTTTCGAATGGAAAACTCGCTCCAGGAAAGGTTTTTCTGAACTCTTCGTCCATATAGGGAATGCTGATTGCCTTGATATTGGAGAGTTTATTACCCATGATGTGGGTGGCAATCTTGACCAACTCCACGCCCAAGCCAGCATGCGTTACCACCAAAACCCCAAACATGAGGTTGGTCACTCCTTTTTCCGCGATTTAAATTGAAAAATTATTTCATTTTTTTTGATAAGGCCATAATTCATCCTTGCGATTTCCTCGATATAGGCTTTATTCTTTTCAAGCCGTTGAACCTCAGCGTCCAATTCCTTATTCTGTTTTGTAATTTCCCCATTCGCAGCTAGTATATTGGTTACTTGCCTTTGCAAACGAAGATATCTCATGACCCCATTGGGGGCAAACAGAATCCAGAGCAGGAGCAAGGTAACTATAGTTAAACAGATTACCTTAAAGTCTTTCCGAGACATCAAATTATATCTGCAGGGGAGAATCGATTATGAACGTGGTAATCCTGATCCAATCTTCGTATAACGCGGGTTGTCATGTCAGGCCATAACAGCCTTTCCCTCAATGAGCTCCGCCATGGATCATTGGTTTATACCGGAAGGCCTTCACCCTTTCTGAAACATGACACGTTTCGCAGTCTTCAGTCGTCATCCGCCGTTTAATGGTGCCGGGAACGGGTCTCAGGATATGTGTCTCCCCTGGGCCATGACAAACTTCACAGCCGGCATTTTTGAGGTGAGGTGTCTCCTCAAGGCTTTTAAAACCACCGGGTTTTCCGTAGCCAGTGGTATGGCAGGAATAGCACTTTTCAATCTCTTCCGGGGTTAATCCTTTTTGAAGCCTTTCAATACTCTGGAATGATCGTACTTTTTTTGCGTAGGTGGTAAAACTCGTGTATTCATTAACGTGGCAATCCTTGCACGCCTCAGATCCCATGAATTTCACCGTTGCAACATCTTTTTCTCCTCTGGTCGGCAAAACCATTAAAGATGTGGAGAAGAGGATAACACCAATGGACAACACCAGATGAACAGCATAGCAATATTTCTTCTTCATGGCAGGAATTACCTTTATTCTTTCAAAATCAGGCATGGTTCAACGTTCCCGGTTCAAGGGTTCAAGGTTAGGTTCCTGGAAGCCACCATCCTCTAAACCTGGAACCGTAACGTGGAACCTATTGAACCATGCCTAGAAACACATTATTTTTAATAATGCCTAGCATATCCACAGAACAATGTCAATCTTACCTCATCATGTCCATGACATATTTTAAGGCGCCTTGTCAAAACGTCCTAATCCTCCCATCCCCAGATCTTAGTGCTTACGCCATGAGATGTGTCCCCGGTTTTTAAACAGATCAAACATTATGGGGATATTTTCGCTGGAATTCGCGATTTAAGGCCTTGGCACGGTGTGTTACCCGCCACCAGAATATCCTGTTTTCTTTAAGGGTGCTACGTAATGGTTTGTTGATGTAGTACTGCATAAACCGGAAGAGGTCCCGTTGTGTCAAGCCAATGTTCATGCTGGAGAAATATAATGAGCCAATATCCTTTATTCGCCAGCGGCTTGGGAGGTGTCTTCGTATTTGCATGCGGTGAAGATCTATGAGATAGACTATTAGTCTGTGCGGATCAATGTGTCCTTGTCCAACTGATATATCAAGAAGAAAGTGACAGATATAAAAGTCACGGTGATTCATGCCATTTTCGTGCAAGGTGTGGGCAATAGTGGCTATTTTCTTGATTAAGGCCCGCTTGAGCGTACAATCCGGTGGTGTTGTCTGCCAGTGATGGCAAAAATTTTCCAGACTCACGGTATTTGAAAGTTCTTCGGTAATTACAAAGGACTTGAGCCGGCTGGGGTTCCAACCCTTCTTGCCATAGCCCACAAGGCGCATGGTATTGATTCCGAGTTGATCGAGTCGCTTAATCGCTTGCCACTCATTTTGAGCCCCGATCACCGGCCACCGCAATTGGAGCAAATTTTTTATTATTTCCTTCCAGCCCACACCACGGTGGAATTTTCCGAAGTAATTCCGACCGGCACGGGTAAAGCAAATTGTCCTACGGCCGTCTTGATCACGATAGACCTTGCCTTCAAGGGAAAATAATTTTGCAAAAACATCTTCGCCTTGCCATTCATCCAGCCAGTTACTGGGCAAGAC
>CAZDYX010000079.1:0-8822 GCA_964509775.1 uncultured Desulfobulbia bacterium
AAACGGGTCTCGAACCCGCAACCCTCTGCTTGGAAGGCTGATGATCTAAAAATTGAGCTATTCCCGCTTCAAACCATCCGGAGCTGTATTATCAACTTATTGGTGGAGAGGGGAGGATTCGAACCTCCGAAGGCGTTGCCGGCAGATTTACAGTCTGCTCCCTTTGGCCACTTGGGAACCCCTCCTTCATAATCTTTTCGGTTGGAGCTGGCGATGGGACTCGAACCCGCAACCTGCTGATTACAAATCAGCTGCTCTACCGATTGAGCTACGCCAGCAGTGGCGCTAAATCGGAGCACTTTATAAAATCAAACCCAAAATAGCAACATCTTTTTTGGACTTACTCCTGAGTCTAATAGATTTAAAACCTTGGGACATGCAAACTAACGAGCACCATACCATCCCTGATGGGCGATATGGTGCTCGTTAATAAGTGAAAATTCTCTGATCGAAAATTTAGGACTTCTTACTTGACATAAGAACTCTGACGATATCGCTCAAATGCCATTGCTGAAGTTCGGTATACCAGGTGAGCAAATTTTGTGTAAGGCATATAAAGAAAAAGCATAAATACTGCGATGAGATGAAAATAATAAATAATGTAGGCAGGGGTGGCCCAATTTGCTAACCGAAATAATTCTGCCAGCAACCCGGTGATGCCAACCGCCATAATCTCCCAAATGATAAACCAGTCATAGAATGTTGGCGCGGATGCCTGTTCATCCTCCATCTGCCTTCTATTGCTCCACAGAATCCACACCCCGACAATTAATGCGATTGCACTCACATTGGCAAGTAGCTTAATGGGATCATACATTGGGATCGGTCCATGAAAACTGGGAAAATATAGTCCGAAGATATCCTTTTTAACAAGGGAATAGCCGGTAACAATTAACAAACCGATAAAAGAGAGCAATAGGGGTAAATGCCCTTTTACCCTATCCTTATTGAAGTTACATTGATTAAAACGTTTATGTTGAACCGTTTCAACTATGGCTGGCCAAAGGAATTCCAAGATAAATGTGGTTACGGAAGGTCTGAAATTGGGGTTTGCGTTCAGGCCGGCACCCATGTTTTTCCACATGTTGCTTGCCCCCCGGAACGAGGCATACGCGGCAAAGAGAAAGGCCGGGACAAATATGGTATCGATAACGATAACGGTTTGGGTCAGGCCCATGATGATGCCATGACCGAAAAAATTACCCAGATCGACTGAGCCGGCAGGAATATGATATCCTCCCGTTATCAACCAAAAAACGCCTATAATGATTGCCGGAATTGCAATAAGAATAGGAAGATTCTTGGCCTCGCTGCAGAGCTTTCCCAGTCCCTGGGGGAACGCATAGTGACTATATGCATAAGCTCGAATTGAGCCCAAAACATCCCCTGGCCTAGCACCCCGCGGACAATATGAGCTGCAATCACCACATTGATGGCACAAGAAAACATCCGCCTTCGCCACCAGCTTATCCTTCAAGCCCCACTGAGCCCAGATCATTTCCTTTCTGGGAAAGGGTTTTTGATCAGATGATAAGGGACAAACCACCGAGCATGTTGCACACTGGTAGCATTTCTTCAGGCTTTCCCCTCCAGCCTTTTTCAGGTATCTGATAAAATCTAGGTCCGGCTGCACCTTCATTCCTTCTCCCATTTCTTCGCCTCCTCTCTTGCTCCCTCTTTAGCATATCTTAATTATAGATCTGCATGATCTGCCAGCGCAGGCTATACCATGGAAATAAATTTGTTGCAAGGCATTCAGCAACCGATAAAACAATCGATTGCTGAATGCCTTGAATATACTTTTTACAATTACAGCTAGAATCCCTTAAATGGATTCGGACCCATGGCCAGAACCTTTTCTGCAAACTCCTGAATCATTCCCGGGACCTTATCGTAATCGCTGATAGACACTTGCATGACCGTGACCCGCTCGGCCTCCACTCCCAAGGTGGTAAGGGTCTCACCGATATTTACCATCCGCCGGTCGGCAAGCTCACTGCCCTTTACGAAATGGCACTGATAGTCATCGCCGTATCGGCAGCCAAGTAGAATAACTCCGTCAAAACCGGCGGACATCGCTTCCTTGATCCAGATCATATTTACTGATCCAAGACAGCGGATCGGTATAAAACGTACCAGCTTGTTCATCTCCTTTCTCCTAATCCCGGCCATATCCAAGGCCGGATAGGCATCGTTTTCACAGACAAAGGCGACTATTCTCAAGTTTTCCTCATCATCCTCCGGCACCTCAATGCACTTTACCATGGAGCCCAACATATCGATGTTGTAATCCTGGAAGCTGATAATACGCTCGGGACAAGCCCCCATACAGGTACCACAACGACGGCAACGGGTTGGGTTCGGTTTTGGGGTTCCTTTTTCATCGTCATCCAGGGCGCCAAAGGGACATTCCTCGGTGCACCGTTTGCACTGGGTACAGCGCTGGAAGAAAAACTCAAGAAAGGTTCGGTCTCCTGCTCGGGGATGTACCGCCATACCGCGGTTGGCGGATTCGATGCACTGAATGGCCTTGAGGGCAGCGCCGGTGGCATCATCGATAGTCTCTTCCACGGTCATGGCCTTTCGGACGCCGCCGCAGGCATAGACTCCAGTCCGCCTCGTCTCATAGGGAAAACAGATAAAATGGGAATCGGCATAGCCGTCAAAGAGGTCAAGGTCTATGAGCGCCGGGCCCTGCCGATAGGCAAGGTTAACACAGGCCGAATCCTTGGTGGTCGGTACCATGCCGGCAGCAAGCACCACCAGGTCCACATCCAGGCTGATATTTTCCCCCAGAAGGGTATTTTCAGCAGCCACCGACAATGAGCCGTCCCCCTTTTCTTCCACCTTCAGGACATTGGCCTTGGTCAAAAATATCCCATCATCGTTCTGGGCAGCCTTGTAGAATAACTCCATATGGCCCGGGGTACGCATGTGCTGATATAAGACATAGGCCTTGGCCTCCGGGTTTTCTTCCCGGACATATTTGGCCTGTTTCAGGGCCACCAGGCTCGTTACCGAATTGCAATAGGGGAAGTCATTATCATCCTTGGCCCCGCCCGGGCTTTGGACAAAGGCCACACTCTTTACCGGATGTCCATCGGATGGCCGGGTAATCCTTCCCTTGGCCGCCATCATTTCGAATTCCACATTGGTAAGCACATTTTTCAAGGTGCCGTAGCCAAGATGCTCATATTCACCCACCTCTGCAGGACGCCAGCCGGATGCCAGAACCACCGCACCGAATTGTTCGGCGTCCGGATTCATTTCCATATACTGTTTCATCGCCTTACGAGGATCTTCCATCTGTCCCTTGGCAATAAGATCCTCATCATCCTTGGAAACCTTAGGGGGGGCATCCCAATCGCTTTTGGTGGCGGCAGGTTTCATGGTCACATCATACATACCCGGGGCGCCATAAATTCTGGCCACCTCGGTATTGGTGCGCACAATGATCTTACCATCGGCCTGCACGGCTTTTATGAGATCACCAATAATAGGATCCTCAAGATTTGTCCAGGGAGCCTTGGTAGGCAACTGTTTCCGCCAGTGGGCTGCAAAACCACCGAGTTTATCGCTTTTTTCAATGACGGTCACCTGATATCCGGTCCTCGCAGCCTCGCGGGCCGCGGTGAGACCGGCAACACCCCCGCCGATGACATGAATGTTCTTGTTTATGGTCTGTTCCTGCGAATCTGGAATTCCACACTTCTTGGCCCGGGTACAGGATATCCGCATATAGTCCGAGGCCAATTCCTGGAGCCGATCTTTGTTGGGGTCAGGACCGGCCATCCAGACCACGTGTTCTCGCAAGTTGGCGCGGCTGACGATCTTATCGTCGCCAAAGGAAAACTCGTCCATCATAACCCGCGGGGAACAGGCACCGATGATCACTGAGTTGATCCCCTGTTCCGCAATGTCTTTTTCGATCATCGCGCGTCCCTCGGCACTGCAGAGTATGGGCCCGGTCTTTACCGGCACCTTTTGTTCACCGGTAACCACGCCACACAATGCCTCAATATCAAGGGCTTCTCCGATTCCACAGCCGGTACAAATATATGCACTATGTTTTAATTCCATAGATCTATTCCCTCCTTCATCACTTTTGAATGGCTTTTAGCGCAGCGGCGGTTGAATTCTGGGCGCTGGTCACTACATCAGCGGCCTTTTTGGCACACCCGGCGGCATACATTCCCTTTTCCTCGTCTGAAATAATAAACCCGCTTTTGTCCATCTTCATTCCGAAGGCCGCACCCTGGCCTACCATGGCCGGTTCCATTCCCGTGGCCAGCACGGCAAGATCTACCTTTTGGTGGATCTTGTTTCCGGTAAGGGTATTTTCGGCCACCACGGTCACTCCACCATCCGCCTCAGCGATAATGTCGGCCACCTTGCCTTTAATAAACGACGTATTCGGATCACTAGTCAATTTTTCCCGAAACTTTTCATACTTCCCTGGGGTCCGCAAGTCGATGTAATAGACAAAAATTTTGGCCTTGGGGTATTGTTCCCGCACGTAAGTAATCTGCTTCATAGTGGCCATGCAGCAGATATAGGAACAGTACTCGAGATGGTTTTCATCGCGCGATCCGGCACACTGGACAAAGGCAACACTCTGCGGCTCCTTCTGATCCCCAGGGCGGAGAATTTTTCCGTTGGTCGGTCCGTTGGGGGCTGCCAGACGTTCCATCATCATATTGGTAATGATGGCATTGCTGGAGTTGAACTTGAGATTTTCCATCCGGGTCGGTTCATATGGATTCCACCCGGTGGCCCAAACAATAGAGCCGACGTCAAGGGAAAAGCTCTTGGGGGCCATATCAAGCTCCACCGCCTTATATTTACAGGCCTCCACACATTTTCCGCACCTGGTACAGGCCTTCATATCAATGACATATTTCATCGGAAAGGCCATCTCATGGGGCAGATAGATCGCCTTGGTCTTGTTCATATTGAAATTGAATTCGTTGTCACGCTCCTCCGGGCAGGCATCCACACAGGCATTGCACCCGGTACAGCTATTGTTGACATAACGGGGCCTGGTCGTAAGGTTCACCTGATAATTCCCCTTGGTTCCGGAAACACCCGTTACCGCGGTCATGGTATACATGCGGATCCGACGATTATTCTTCAGCCGCTTGAAATTGATTTCCAGACCACAGGTAGGGGGACACAATTTGGGAAAATATTGATTGAGCTGAGCCACCCGGCCGCCCATATAAGAATTTTGTTCAATCAAAAAAACATCAGTGCCCACCTCTGCGGCTTCCAATGCAGTGGTCAGGCCACTAATGCCACCACCCACAACCAATACCGTACTCCTCGCATCAGCCATGCCATTCCTCCATATTAAGTATTTTCGGGTTGTAATCCCGGCATTCCTTGTCGGCGTTTGCTATCCGCTCCCCGGGGAGAACGTAGGGTGTCTGTCCAGCCATAATTACAACACCTGTTATCCCCCTGCAACACCCGCAAAACCGGTGCGCCATCCACGCTCTCCGCGATGAACGGCGATATCTCCAAACCTTAGACCTGATTACCGACAATAAAAAATATTAGTACTTTCTATCATATAAAAATCTCCAGGCCTCACCTGTTGGCAAGACCTGGAGATTTTATCGTTCTCAAAAAAAACTACCTGTTAGTTGTGATTATAGCCACGGGTCGGTCGAGACAATGTTAACAACGTCGACCTTCTCGCACTTCCATTCCTTGGTTGTGGGATTATAGGTGGAATTGACGAAGCATCTCCAGTCCTTTTCGTCAATACCCGGATAATCCGACCGATAGTAGAAGCCCGGGTAACGGCTTTCCTTACGGAACTCAATATGCCTGATATGGGCCTCCACCGTCCAAATCCGATGGTAGTTTTCCCAGGCCCTCATGAGTTCATGGAGATCACCGGCGGCCATGAGCTCGGCATCCTCGCGCAGCATCTTCAGCAGTTCCAGACAGATGCCCAGGAGCTTGCCGGAGGTCATGTAGTAGGTGGCAACACCAGCGCCGTACTCATCGGTGGCCTTCATAAGCCGCATCATGAGATGGGCCGGCTTGATGTAGTTGGGGTTGACATCCGTAGCCGTGGTGGCTGCCGCATGCGTAATGTACAGTTTAACCGGCGCATAAATTTCGTCGGCAAGCTGCTGGGCGGTCTGCTGCAGTTCGGGCTTGAAGCCCGCATGGTCGCGGCAATACTTGACCATCTGCTTGGCCACTATCCGTCCCTCGGCATGGGAGCCGGAGGAGAACTTATGCCCGGAGGCGCCAACGCCGTCACCGGCGGTAAAGAGGCCGTTTACGGTGGTCATCCGGTTGTAGCCCCACTTATAGGCGGCCGGGACCCAGTCTTCATTGGGACCTGAACACCAGATACCGCAGCAGCCGGAGTGGGAGCCAAGCAGGTAGGGTTCGGTGGGCATGACCTCGGAGCCGACCTTTTCAGGCTCGATGTTCATACCGGCCCACAGACCTGCCTGACCGACGGACATGTCAAGGAAGTCTTCCCAGGCCTCGGATTCCAGATGCTTCCAGAACTTCTTGACGTCCTTCTCGCTCTTGCCCGCCGCCCTCTGGGCATCCAGGAAGGCGTTCAAGGCCACATCGGTGGCCAGTATGCACGGTCCACGACCGGCCTTCAGCTCGTTTAACATCAGGTGGTTCCGCAGACAGGTCGGGGTAACCGCAGATCCGCCATAGGGCATGAACTTGTCCAATTCTTCCTTGACTGCCGGGCTGTTGGCATAGAACTCACCAAGACCATTCTGCACCTTTGCCTTAAAGAGCAGGAACCAGGCGCCGACCGGACCGTAACCATCCTTAAAACGGGCTGGCGTGAAGCGGTTTTCCATCATGGTGAGGGTTGCACCGACCTGAGCGCACATGGTGTAGGTGGAACCGGCATTCCATACCGGATACCAGGCCCGTCCCTTACCTTCACCGGTCGACCGGGGACGGAAGATGTTAACAGCACCGCCGCAGGCCACCACCATGGTCTTGCATTTGAAGACATGAACCTTATTCTCACGGGTGCTGAAACCAACCGCACCGGCGATCTGATTCGGAACGTTCTTGTCAAGGAGAAGCTTCACAATGAAGATACGCTCCATGATGTTATCCGAACCCAAGGCCGTCTTGGCTGCCTCGGCCACGATGTTCTTATAGGACTCGCCATTGATCATGATCTGCCACTTTCCGGTCCGGACCGGCTTACCGCCCTGGCGAAGCGTCGGCGCCGGCTGAGCACCATCCAGGTTATGTCCGTCCGCGTCAATCTTCCAGATCGGGAGACCCCATTCCTCAAATAGTTTCACCGACTCATCCACATGGCGACCACAATCATAGATGAGATCCTCGCGCACCAGGCCCATGAGGTCGTTACGGACCATCTTTACATAGCTTTCAATCGGGTTTTCACCGATATAGGTATTGATGGCGGAAAGACCCTGGGCAACCGCGCCGGAACGTTCCAGGGCGGCCTTGTCAACCATGATAATCTTCATGTCGGCCGGGGCCCACTTCTTGATCTCAAAGGCCGTACCGCAACAAGCCATACCACCGCCCACGATGAGGACGTCACACTCATGCTCGGCAATGGCTGGATTTTCTACAGCGGCCAGTTCACCCAAAGGTTTATTGGGAAGTGCCATATCGTTTTCCTCCTTAATTAAATTTTATCGATTTCCAAATTTGCTAAACGGGTTAATCTGTCCTGTATTCCCTTTTCCGCCCTGCTTATTTCTTGGGAGTCGGCAGGTTGGCTTCCAAGAGCAAACACTCATCATCAAGGTTCGCGCCCTTGTCGGTCACATAGGCATTCGCAGCACCCTCAGGGGTCGTGCGGATGGGGAATTTGAACCGCTTTATATTGCCATTCCGGAACTTTACGGTCCACATGATATCGTTGGTACTCCGCAATGGGACAACCTGGCCACCCAAGGGAACGAAATCCGAGTAACCGCGCACTGCAATGGCACCCTGTGGACAGATCTTCACACATGAATAGCATTCCCAGCAGGCATCCGGCTCCTGGTTGTAGGCCTTCATAGCCTCGACATTGAGGACCATGAGGTCATTGGGGCAGATGTACATACATGCAGTCTTATCACCGCCCTTACAACCGTCACATTTTGCAGGATCTACATAGCTTGGCATAAATTTTCCCTCCTCATTTAATTTGACTTTTCCGGTTTCACCTGTTACGAAACCTTACCTCTTAATTAACCTCCTACCCAGTACTACAATACATTGATTTAATTCATTTTTTCCTTTTTAACAGGCCTTCAGGGCTAACTTTTCACGATCCTTGATCTACATACGCTTTATTCGGCTCACGACAAAAACGCACAAAAATGAACCGCCACTCAGTTTTATATGTTTGAGTTTATAGTTTGTGATCTTTTAAATGTCAAGAAAAAATCGTTTTCTATTTTCCATCCAGCAATAAATCCTTGAACAAAAGATAGACCCATGCATCATTTTCATGGTTCTTTACATCATTTTCATGGTTCTTTATAAATTGACAATAGCATCGGGTAAAGGGTAATGTCATTGGCCTGAATTCAATTATATATGGAAAAAATCAAGGAAGGAATCATGACAGAAACAACCGAGAAGGACACACCGTTCGAAAAAAATCCAAGCAACATAGTTCCGACAAAATATACCCTGGACAGCAAGCTCAAATTCCGCTGTCACCCGGGGATATCCTGTTTTACCCAATGCTGCGGTACCATAAAAATCGTTCTTACCCCCTTTGACATTCTCCGGCTCCGCAAACGGCTGAACAACATGGATGCGGCTGACTTTATACACGACTTTACCAG
>CAZDYX010000079.1:8832-11260 GCA_964509775.1 uncultured Desulfobulbia bacterium
CTATCTTGAAAAGACCGATCTTCCGGGGGTCATCATCAAGCTTACCGAGGAAGGCCGATGCCCCTTTGTTACTCCGGAGGGCTGTATTATCTACACTGACCGTCCGACCGCCTGCCGCTATTATCCCGTAGGCATGGCCAACTTTCATGAGGCCGCAAAGGAAAACGAGACCGCGGAGGAATTTTATTTCATCGTGAAAGAATCCCACTGTCGTGGTTTTGAAGAGGATAAGATGTGGACAATCCGCGAGTGGCGTGAGGATCAGGGTGTCGATGTCTGCGACCGGATGAATAAGGGCTGGATGGAGATCATCATGCGCCGCAAATCCTTCGGTATCCAGGCAACCTTGAGCGAACCCGCCAAAAAGATATTTTTTATGGCAAGTACCGATCTCGACAGCTTCCGGACCTTTGTGTTTGAAAGTTCCTTCCTGAACACCTACATCGTTGACGAGGACACCATCGAGTCCATAAAAATCGATGATGTCGCCCTTATGCATTTTTCCTTCCGTTTCCTTGCCTCCTCCCTCTTCGGCACCCAGGACCTCAAGATCACGGAAGAAAAGATCCGGGCCAAGGTCGAAGAGATGAAGAAAAAACAACAGGAAAAATCGAAAGATGCGGAGAAGGTCTACGAGGACCTGGTAGCGGAACGGGAAAAATTAAAACAAATGATCGATAAAAACAAGAAAGGATGAAATTGCAGGGCAAGGTCGCTCTCGTCCTGGGGGCGGCCAAGGGTATCGGTAAGGCTATTGCCCTTGCCCTTGCCCAGGCAGGGGCAAGGGTTATTTCCACCTATTTTGACTGGCCGGAAGAATCGGCGACCATGGAAAAGGAACTTTCCCTGCTTGGTGACGAACATATTGCTGTCCGGACCGATCTCCGGGACCCACTCCAGGTCCGGGATCTCCTCGCAAGGGTAAAAGACCGTTTCGGCGGTCTCGATATCCTGATCAACAACATCGAACGAGGCGGGATGCCGATTGTGCATGGACCCTATACCCCGGAACAGTGGGACCTGGAGACAGAAACCACCCTAAAGGCCAAATGGTGGGTGATGTACTATAGCCTGCCGCTCCTTAAGGCCGCTCCGGAAGGTGCGGCTATCGTCTTTTCATCCATTTCCGGTCTGATCGGTCGATGCGGGCCAGCAGCGCTCATCTTTAACGACGGGTACGCAGCCGCAAACCGGGCCATATCATCATTCACCGAAACGTGGGCCCGGGAGGCCGCCCCCACGGTCCGGGTCAACGAGGTGATGCTCGGATTTTTCGAGA
This sequence comes from uncultured Desulfobulbia bacterium, assembly GCA_964509775.1. Lineage (GTDB taxonomy): Bacteria > Desulfobacterota > Desulfobulbia > Desulfobulbales > CAZDYX01 > CAZDYX01. The sequence continues at coordinate 10,112 of CAZDYX010000079.1, forward strand.
CCCGGCACGCGGAACATACTCGGGGTTGGGGGCTATTGTCCGACGATCAAAAACAGGCCATCATTAACCATACCTTGCTTAAGAGGACCGGCCGCCTGGAAGATATTCTGAAAACGGTCTTTTTTCTTATCCAGGATGCCCCATTCATGACCGGTAGCGTCATCCGCCTGGACGGAGGGTATGTACTGGGCGGCGAGCCGGTCGAGGTTCTACCCAATGGAATTCTATAAACCTTTCTCCATCTCCACCCTCTTTAACAGATCATCCACGGCCCACTCCGGGATAGAGCGTTTGATAAGCTCCACGGCACCCTCCACGGACGGCGGATTTGCCTCGGCAATGGTCGATGCCCAGTCAAACCAGCATATCTCCCGGCCGTTCTTGTCGTACACGGTAAAGATCCGGCGGTTTTCCTCATGGAGATGCTCCTCCTCCACTACATTTCCGATGATCTTTACCGCAAGCTCATAAGGAATAAATTGGGTTTCCTCGATCATAATCGTCTCACCTCTTTTCCGAAAAAGTATCTCAAGGTCTATCATCTTAGTTTTTTGGGCATGGTTCAACGTTCCCGGTTCAAGGGTTCAAGGTTAGGTTCCTTTAAGCCACCATCTTCTAAACCTGGAACCGTGAACGTGGAACCTATTGAACCATGCCGTATTTTGGTCTCCTTTTTACCCAGCAAACCAACTCCTGGCAATAGAAATGGTAGTAATCGTTCAGACCCCTCCCCCCGAAATAAGGTGGTTAAGCAGCTTGAGGAAGAGGAGGAACAGCATAGCCTTGTCGTCGTGCGGCGATGAGCCGATATTTCCAGGGGCATGCTTTTCTCTTACGGCAAGTTTCGATTACCGTAGCCAGCAAACCAAATACTCGACTGCCTTGGGACGTGCGGGTGCCATGGCTGAGTTTGCTATCCCTTCATTGCCATGCTTAACAGTAGGGCGTCTAAATCTGTCTTCGACCGTTGACCGGTTTTTGGCCCCCCGGATTTCCGGTTTTTTGGCCACCACATCTTGGCTCAGGTGGATTTTCACCGGGTCCAAAAACCGGGCAACGAATCTGGGTGATTTTGGCCCTTTTTGGACGCCCTAATCCAGGATACCTTCTCCGGCCGTTCCCCTCTCTATCACTTGAAGGATTTCTTTA
>CAZDYX010000080.1:0-11215 GCA_964509775.1 uncultured Desulfobulbia bacterium
CGACCAGTTTTCCTTAAGGAGACCGGCGAAGGGCGTCACGCCGTTCGTGCGCAGTGTCCTCGCCACCTTATCCAGTTCCCTGTAGGTAGTCGGAGCCTTCAGCCCGTATTTGGCAAAAATATCCTTGTTGTAGATTATGCCTATACCTGCGAAGTCCATGGGCAGGCCCCAGAGCTTGCCGCCCCAGGTCACTGCCGGCTTGGAGCTCTCCACCACCTTGCCGAGCACCGCCTGCTTGGTCAAATCCACAAGGTAGCCCTTGGCGGCGTATTCTTGCACCCTGGAATAGGACTGCATCTGAAGGATATCGGGCAGTTTCCCCTGCGCCGCCCTCGCCGACATTGTAGCGTCGGCGTCATTGGGCACTATCAGCATGTCGATGGTGATCCCCGGATTTTCGGCCACGAACTGGGCCACGAGCTTCTTGAGCCCGTCCTGGTTTTCCTGTTTGTAATAGTAGAGTTCCAGTTTCTGGGCATTCGCCAGCCCCGCGAAGGCGAGCAAAACAAGCACGAACCACATTGTTCTCTTCATTTTCCCTTCCTCCTTCCGACTAAGTTCTTCATTGAAACCGCCCGGCACGTGGCTTGTCGGCCGCTAGCTGGGCATGTAAACCGATTTACATAAAGTGTAACATTATTATTGTACTTGTCAAGGATGATAATCGAGTCAGGGAGCTGTGACTGTGAAAGTTAGCGTGTCTCTGTATTCTCCGCCTGTTATCGCTGTAACGGTTTTCAACGTAACTGTCCCAGGATATGAATGAGATACAGGGTCGGTCACCGATGTGATCGTAGCGACATTCCCTGGATTGAGAGTAGAACTATAAGTTTTGCCATTTATCAGTACTTCATACGCAACATTTTCCCCGCTGATCGGTTCGATTTGTAACGTGAGAGGATTGTAGTATTCTAGTTTGTACGAATTTGAAGAGCTCATGGTCAAGGAATATGGCTGCATGGAATCGACATTCGCGGTAAATCCTCCGGTCTCATTTGTAGTCACTTCACCGAAATCTATCGAGGATACGCTGAGCCCGAGTGTGGTAGTGTTGCCTGAAATTGTCAGACTCACAGTTATGTCCACAGAGACGTTGTTTGTATATGCAGTAATCGTGGCATCATACCAGAGGCGCGCGCGAAATACTTTTGTGTACGTGCCGTTTGCATAGGCATTTGGATTTGAAGTGATTAAGATTTCATAGTTGTCTGTAAAATTTGTGTTTCGTACATTATGCAACCACACATTATTTGTCGTCACAGTATCGCTGGTCCCCACTGCTAATATTGGGTATGTATAACTCCCTTGCTTGTAGACATTAAAAGGAATGCTCACATATGTTGAAGTGGTTCCCAGTTTCCAATAGGTTCTATTAAGAGTGGAAGCGTCTGGGTATAACGGTATTATATCGACAAAATTGTTTGCTTTATTTGGAGTCCTTCCTGTTATGGATCCTGTAATAGAAAATTGTGTGTTTCTTGTATAAATAACTGCGGCAGGGTTAGAAGCACTAATCGTCTGAGCAATTACCGGTCCACCTATAATCAACGACAGGAAAAATAGATACAACACTTTTTTCATTCAACATTCTCCTCGGAGCGTTCGGCAACTATATTGCCTAGATCAAAGTTTCCCTCCGCTGTTTCAGGTATAGTTAAGCTTGAGCTACCGATACTGGCTGGCCACTCTATCCGATACGCACCGATTTCCAGGTTGAATGCCTGGAAACTGCCATCTTCGTAGGTAAAAACCGATTCTACCAATGCATTCCTGCCGTCAAATACATCGCCAGCTATATAAGCATAAGGCTTAAGTCCTTGATCTACAAGACGACCGATAACAAAAATGTGTTTTTCAATGCCTACCCTATAGACAATGCCGGACCGGTATTTAGGCATAAGGAGGCTTTCCGGGATACTGGCGACAAGGTTAGCATCGGCTTCAGGAAAATCAACCCTGGCTAGAGCTTGTCGATAGGATGCAAGAGAGAGAGCTACGGGAAAAGCACGAGTTGTAACACTTCCTGAGCTAGTGGTAGAAAGAGTAGTCTTTTGGTTTTTTGCATCGGCTTCCGGGAGCACAATCACAAACGAATCGTATAATGGTCGTGAGAGGGCAATCGTGCCATCCGCATAAGCCAAAGCCGTTGAAGCCCTTAGCGAGATAGATCCATCTAATGAATTAGTAGCACCACCGTAATTTAAGCCACCATTAAAAGTAATATCGGCAAAATCAAGGGATTTTCGCAGATTGGAAGAAATCCGCTTGCGATCAAGGCTTCCAATCACCAGATTTTGTCCTTGCAGCGTGAACTCCGTATCTCCAAACAGGTTGATTTTATCCGTATAGGAGACGGTATTCAGCCCATCTCCATACTGTATGAAACTAAGACTTGCATTCGGTTTCCTTGGAATGCGGGTTACAGCAGATACCCCGAGAGTCAGAGTTGTATTTCCCTCCCGGGGGTCTATGCTTACATGAGAATTCAGGCTGATCGATATACCATTGTTCGTGCTATAGCCCATGCTTGCATTGATATCTATCAAGTCGCTAGCTGGTGTCTTGAATACCCGATTCCATGACGAGCTTAGGGAATACACGAAAAACTTGTTAAAAGTACCGCTTATTGAAACACTGACTCGAGCACGAGCATCGCTATCTATCGGCAGCGTATCGGTTGGGTTGGGAGGGAAGAAATTTGAAGAAAAGTACTCTGCCGTGATAGCCGTGTTTGGAAAATTTGGCTTGGAAGGGATGGCTATTTGATAGCGCAGATTGGCTGCATAGGAAAACGGTATCGATCTTTCGTCCCAAGCGTACACTGCCGATGCCTCTGCCGTAAAAATACCGATCGGTAAACCAGCAATCAATGCTCCACCTGCCAATACGGATCTGGTATCCGCCTGGCCAAAAATCGAATAACTAACTCGATAATCGAGACCGTGCCTAAAAAAACCGCTTACAAATGGCTCATCAGGTTCTTCATATCCTACTCCGGCCGATATGCCGAATTCGGATTGACCGCTTACCAATATTCCACCCTCGGCGGCAATATATTGGCTGGCAGGCCTGAGCCATGTCTCTATGCCTGTGGAGTCCGCAATCTGCAGTTCAACCGTATTCAGACCGGAGCTGAAGGGGAGGTCGAATATCCTGTATTTGCCCCTATCAAGGCTCATAATCCGAACGGGAATGCCATTTATTAGTATTCTGACCTTGGACGGTTCCTCAAGCATGAATGCGATAGATGGAGCTGAACTTCGATCGTAGTTGCTAAAAATGTATAAACTTCCAAGAGTAACACCAATGAGCTCTGGTTTTGATTGATAGGCAATACCTTCACCAATTACCTTTCCTGCAACTAGTCGCCCTTGCGCGGCAGGCACGTCATAGAGGAGTCTTGCCTTGCTGAGACTTATCGAAATCTGCGAATTGCTTAAAGTGACCGACGCGGAACCTTCGATGGCGAGGTCCCAGACTTTTATCAAACCATCGGCATCGAAATTACCTGAAAAAGTGTTGGAACCTGTGGCAAAAGATCCGTCGGCGTTTCCGGATAGATTAAGGACTGACGATAAAAATGATTTAGTGAAATATTCTTTTCCGGTATATTTAATGGGGGGACTGAAATCGACCTCCTGGAGCGTGGCAAACTCGATCGGAACTGAAATCCGATAAAGAAGGGTCGATAAATCCCAGGAAGTAAATAGTCCGACTGCATGCAAATCAGCGTCTCCTATCCACTCCAGCCTGGAAAACTGAACTCTGAATATTCGATTGAAATGGTCCGAGGTCAGTGATGTGCTAAACATTTCTTCCAGAGAGGTTTTTTTTAAAAATGGAGCTTCATTTTCTAATTTTGCTTCAACATTCCCAAATTCCTTTCCGTTTACGCTGATATTTATCAACGCGTCTTGTGTCGGGACAGGTGAAATGTTTGTCTCAAAGGGAACAATAGGTTGTTTTACTGGCGATTGTGAGGAAACGGTTGTAACAATTCCCGAATATAGAAGAAACGCGACAATACCTATTACTAACGATCTATAACAAGGGTGTAAAATTGAAAGTTTCTTATTCAAACTCCGCACTGAAGGCACCCTCATAGGTTGCCCCCATAACCGCAGGTTCCCATGGCACAAAGAATTTTCTTGTGGATAAGGCAAGAATATTCTGACCTTCGATTTCGGACAAGGGTTCGCCTGAAATCTCTAACGGGGGGGATCCCGAACTTTGAGTAATACGGATGAGGGTGTTGTAGAGAAGGGCATGTCTATTCCCTTCGTTTTTTAATGTTATTTCTATTCCATTTTTGCCGTTTTTTACAGCGCCGACGGCAGTCGCAAGGACAAGTTTGACGTTTACCTTTGCGGGAGCTACATAAAGGGCGGCAACATAGCGCAACATTATATTTACGCCGGAACTGGTCGATTTAGTGAAATCTATCGGAAGTTGTTCTGCAACAACCCTGTACGCTGATTCACGAGAAATTGTTGTAACACCTTTGTATTGCAGTTTAACATTCTGTGACGCACCAGGCTGGAGAACCACTCGAGATGGGAATATCAAGAATTGAGAATCCGCTGGTTCATTAGTTTCTTTGCCTGTTTCGTCAATGGTTCTGGTCAGTGCCTTTATAGCTACTGCGATCTGCTGGGTGGAATCATTGGTCACCTTGTAGGTCATGATGCTCTGAGGGCCTGAGGGTGAAATGGTGACGGTCATTGGGGTTAAAGTAAAAGCGACCGCAGAAGCGGCCGCTTTGAGGATGAATAAAGTCAGTACAATGAGCTGCCTTACTGTGCTGCGTCTGTCACCCAAAATCCAATCCTTAATTCGCGGCTACCGTCACAGTAATCGTATCGGTGTAGGAACCGCCAGAGTAGGTGACGGCAGAATAAGTGATCATGAGATCCAGGTTGGTCGAACCTTTGTTGTTTGTGAACGCTTCGGTAAGATCTGACGGGGACGTTACATAGACAGTGGCAGGCGTATTATCAGCAGTTATGTAGAAGACATAGGGAACATCTTCTGCACTGGTCGTCCCATCGAGAAACAGCTCCCAGGTGTTAGCTGAGCTGGCCGTTATAGTCCATGCCTTGCAGTTTGTCGTTACAGCTGCGTCCGCCACCTTGAGCTTGGTCGAAGAATAGTCAGAACTGGTAAGAGCAATGGCTGAGGCTGCGGCTGTCGGCGTAATTACTATATCCGCAGTTTTAGCGATTGTGCCCGTAAGAGCCAAGGTTGCTGCCGATGCGATACCCATGGCGGCAAGGGTGAAAAGGACCGCGATTAACAACTTCTTCATGATTCTCTCCTTGTCGGTGGGCAATCCCACTCGACTACTTTTTATTGAACATCTATGCTGGTTAGCTAAAAAATCACATTTCCAGGTAACCAACAAACACTATACACTTATTATCGAGTGTTTCACATCTAAAAACAAGTGTCAAGAAGGATAAACACTTAAAAATCCTTCCCTTTAATAGTTTTAAGATACAGAAATAGTAATTATCAGTAAATCCTCGTAGATTCCCGGAGATGCCATGGTTTGACCGGCTCCATTCTCTGGGAAAAATACTTCGAGCGGGAACTCTGTTCCTCTACCTGAATTATCCGAACTAAAATTCAACTGAATGCTACTGGACAGGTCTAGATTATCAAAACCTCCGAAACTTACTGTATATGGAATAGACTCATTATTTCCCGAAGACCCGCCAGCCATTACGCCGCCATTTCTGGATGAAAGAGTAACCTCATATCCGCCACGGACGTTCGCAGAAAGAAAAATAGAACCCAATATTACTGAACGAGTATTGCGTATGTCGATGAAAGTTGTTTCGGCGATACTAGAGAAAATATTGACCTCTTCGGTAATTACGCCACGGAGTTGTAATGTCGCTGTGGTTTGGGCAAACAAGTGGCCTGCTATTGAAGCGATGAGTATCGCAAGCAGAACCAACTTTTTCATTAGAACGCCTCTTACTACTTTATGTATTTAAACAAACAACTACTAGTAAGTTATATCTAGAAAACACTTGATGTCAAGCGTTTGGGAATGCCTTGACAGCTCCGGCTTCCCCGGGATATATACTCTCTCGTGTCGCGCCCCGTAGGGCGATCTTCCGCATGGGCGGTTAGCTCAGTTGGTTAGAGCACCAGTATGACACGCTGGGGGTCGCAAGTTCGACTCTTGCACCGCCCATTCAGATTATCGGTTCCGTTTATAGCGGGGCCGATTTTTTTTATATCAAACGTTCTCAAATCACGATTATGTGTGGTTATCACTATATATTATAATTATTTAGGCAGAGGCGGATAGGTCTTTTTCTGATCCCACATGCCTTCCCGCACTTCACCGGACAAGCTAGGTATGGTGATGACGTCGCCCGGCAGGAGGAGCGTGGGATTGGAGTTACCTGCATGAAGACTGCGGTTGGCTTCGTAGAGTTTTTGCCACCTGTAGGAATTGCCGTAGATAAAGGGATAGCCGGCTATTTGCCAGTAACTGTCCGTAACTGACGGCATCCTGCGCACTGTGTACCTTGCAGGAAGAGGGGCAAACTCCTTAATTGCCGCGAGTGTCTGCCTGGCTGAGTCAGCCTGCAGTTTTGATTTCTGGAAATCTCCCGATTTATAAGCAGTTTCTGCAAGGGCCATATCCCTTGCCCCTGTCTCGAGCAGCGAGGGGTAGTTGTTCTTCGCGTTTCTTCCCAGAGCCTGATCATATGCTTTGCGACACGTTTCTAGCGCCGTCTGCGCTTGGGCCCTGGCGGCTTCCCGCTCCGTTTGGGCCTTCGCCTGGTCAAATTCCTTATTATTCTTATCTTCCGGCGGTTTGTCGGTCTTGTCGAAAGGTCTATAGGTCTTCTTCGGGTCCCAGGTGCCGTTCCGGATTTCTCCTTTTATACTGGGAATGAGTATGGCCTGGTTCCACTTGATGAGGTCGGGATTGGCAGGATCGGGCATATTCCCTTTATTAGCAGAGTAGAGGAAGGGCCATTTCAAGGGATCGCCATAGATGAAAGCATAACCTGCGATTTTGGAAAGGCTGTCGACCCCGTTGCGGCCCGGCAGGGCGCCGACATGGTAGTACCTTGGGAGCTCCGCGAATTCCGCGATCCCGGAGAAGGTTCCCAGGGCGGCTTTGACTTTAGCCGAAGCCGCAGTCAAGTCTTCCGACCCAAGCGCCGAGATGGCTGCCTCTAGTTCGGCTTTTCCCTTGGAGAGGGCGGCAGGATAATTGTTGGCGGCATTTTTTGAAATTGCCCATTCTAGCTTTTTACTTGCCGCCTCGATCTCAGCCTCAATGGCAATCTTCTCTGCAGCCTGTTCTCCAGTTCCGGAACTTTTCGTGGGTACTGGTGTCGCTTTCGGGGCTATAGGCTCCTGAATGGCTGGAGATTCTGCCATGGGCTTTTCTGGTTTAAGAGGCTCGGGAGCCAATGGCGCGGGCAAAGGGGTTTCCGGGGTAGGTGTTACAGGGGTGGGTGTTACGGGCGGGGGCAAAGGTTCGCTGGGTGTGGGCTGTGTTTGCGCCGGTTCGGGGATAATGACTTTGGCTTCAGGTTCCTTGGGCTTTAGCGGAATTTGTTGTTCTAATAGCTTGCGTTCAAGATTGGCTCTTTCCGCAGCAAGCCGATCAGCTTCGGCCTTTGCTTCCGCTCCGGCTCGCTCGAGGTTCAGACGCTCGGCGGCAAGCCGATCAACTTCAGCCTTAGCACTCGCCACCGCTTGTTCCAGCTTTGCATGCTCGACCTCCAGCCGTTTGGCGGCTGTCTGCATTTCCTCTGCAGGACTGGGTTGATCCGATGTTTTTATGGGTGCAGGATTCTTGATCAGGCCATCGGACAAGCGTTTTTCGAGTTCGGTCAGTTTTTCTTCAATTTTTACCTTTTCCCTGATCAATGCTTCAATCTCGGCCTGCTTTTGGGCCAGAAGTTTTGCCTGCTCGAGAGCCTTTCTTTCCATTTCAGCCTGCTCGGCGGCTCGTTTTTCACTCAGTTTCTGTTCGAGAATTTTATCTGACAGCGCAAGATGGTTGAGCACTTCCATTGAATCCAATCTGGAATTCTCGAATTTGGTGGCCAGAAGTTTCTCGTCCGCAAGGGTAAGAAAAAACTCTGCTTTCAGGAAACTTGCATCCTTTTCAAATCCGGAAGCCTCGATCCTGGCTTTCTGGTAGTTCAGGCGCATCTCTGCCACTTCACGCGCGATTCGGGCGTTGCCGGCAACGAGTCTGGCAGCCGCCTGGGCAGCCTCGAAAGATATGATAGAGTTTTTGAAAAGGGTTGCCGCCTCGATAAACTCGCCTGATTTCTGTTTGGCTTCTGCATCGGCGAAGAGTGTGGAGGCCTTGGTGAATTCATCCTTTGCGTTGGTATCTGCGAAGTCCCAGACGGCATGCCGCTTGGTGATGAGCGCCCTGTCCCGTTCCTCGGATGCCTGGCATTCGATACCCCAGGATATCGCCTGATTGTAGAGCCGGGTTGCCCAATTGAGCTGGGAAATTCCCTTGGTAATCGAATCGTTGTCCGATAAGGCATAAAGGGACGAGTCTTCAGCCATGAGCCTGTCGGCCTCCATTTTAAGGAATGGAGAGAATCGGTTCAGCCCGCTCGCCTCATGGTCTGTCTTCGCCTTTTCCGCTGCCGCCCTTGCCGAAGCGGACGCATATATCGTGCCGGCCTTTTTAAAGAATGCAATCGACGACCTGTATTTAGCCGCTGTATGGAAGGTGTTTCCGCTACCGAGAGCCGCTTCGGCGTCAACAACACGGTGGACGGCCCATGTCGAAACTTTATTGGTCTTAGCCAGATCGGAAGCGTTCAGGGCTTTTACCCTCTCGGTCTCGGATTTGATCGGCAGACCTTTTTCGACCAAGGCGCTCAGTTGCTGGCCCAAGACCTTTAGCTCCATAAAGAAGGGGTACGAAGCTTCCCCGTTATAGGGCCAGCGCCATATCTGGACTTCATAATTTATCCGGACTTTTTCGAACTTTTCCATGAGTTCGCTTGCGGGCACCGGGAAAATAGCGCTTATCTCATACGAGAGCAGCTCTTTGTACGATTCGTAGGCCGAGGCATAAAGGTTTCTGAGCTCAGGTTCGAGGACGGAGGGGAGAGTAACCGCAGGCAGGATGTCTGAAGTTGGCTGGCCCTGTTTTACGACCGTGACAGAAGGCTTTAAAGTTGTCGTGGTGGTAGGAGTTACCTTATATGCGTAGACCAGAGGCACGTCTGATTGGGTTGTACATGATAAAAACGCGAGAAGGAGGAGAGGAAGGGACACTAACCCGACTTTCTTAAAGGCCAACACCGACTCCCAGCGTACTATGAGATGCTAGTCATCCATTAATTATCGGCGTATTTTGCGATAACTTCATCAATGCTGGCATTATTTGGGCCTTATATTACCTTGGTGGAGTAATGAGCCAGCACTAATTGGACATCAGGACCGGAGGCGCAGGAGATAAGCAGCAATATAACCGCCGCGAACATCGCGACTAACTTTTTACTCATACTCAAAACCCTTCCACAATTATAATTACGGAAAGTATACGGTTATATAAACTTGTATGTCAACGCTTAAATCGATGTGGTAGTTGCAGGACCGCCAGTTCCTTTGCACCTTCAGAGTATCTTGAATAATTCCATTATTATTAATGGCTTTTCTCTAGTACCCGTTACGTCCACGATGATGCTCGTGTCATCATCTAGTGACCATACGTCATAACAGGGATTTTCCGGTGAATCGTCCGTGCATGCTTGCCTGTTTCGGGTCAGGCGTTCGCTTGGACCATATTTCCTGGACAGGTCCTTCTGGAAGTCCTCGACCATCCCGAAGTCATCAGCCTGAATTTCCAGACGGGATCTATGAAACCCGTTCCGGATGAAATCCAGATGAACCTTGGCGTCCTTTCCCTTGTACTGGCCGATGTAGAGCACTCTGCCGATCGGCGCTTCCGATGCTTCCCGCCCTGAGAATCTGAAACCTTGGGCAGTCATTCTTTGGTGGGCCATTTCAAGGGGTTGCCCGAACCTGATTCCCATGAAGCCGTTTGAGTCATACATCAGGTGCTTCCCCCAGAGTTTTGATATTTTTATCTATATACTAACATATTCATTTGGAATGTAAAGATGCGGATCGGACTTGACTAAGTAGAGGGCTTCGGGTAAAAATCAGCTTCGAAATGCCGCTGTAGCTCAGTTGGTAGAGCAATGGACTGAAAATCCATGTGTCATCAGTTCAATTCTGATCGGCGGCAGACCACCCATTCGGGTGGTTTTTTTTTGTCCCCGGAGCTATCATGGATGCTCGCCTGCGGGCGCCTGCCCGCGATGGAGGACAACATAGCATGAACATACTGGTGATAGGCGGTGCCGGGTATATCGGCAGCCATGTCGTGCGGCTGTTTTTAGACAGGGGACATCGGGTGGATGTCGCCGACAACCTGTCCACGGGAACAAGGAAGAATCTTTTCCCCGAAAGCGGCTTTCTCGAGGGCGACATCCTCGACTATCCCTGGCTGCTTTCGACGATGAAGAAAGGCTACGACGCGGTCGTGCATCTTGCCGCGGCCAAGGCTGCCGGCGAATCGATGCTGGTGCCGGAAAAGTATTCCACCCAGAATCTAGTCGGCACGATCAACATACTGAATGCCATGGCCGCGGCCGGCATCGGACACCTTGTTTTCTCTTCCTCGGCGGCCGTCTATGGCGAGCCGAAATACCTTCCCATCGACGAGGATCATCCCAAGAACCCCGAAAACTACTATGGCTTTACCAAGCTGGAGATCGAGAGGATCCTGGCCTGGTACGACAAGCTCAAAGGCTTGAAATTCGCGGCGCTGCGCTACTTCAATGCCGCAGGATATGATCCTGCAGGAAGGGTTTCGGGGCTGGAGAAGAATCCGGCCAATCTGCTTCCGGTGATCATGGAAGTTGCGGCGGGATTGCGGCCCAGGCTGGACATTTATGGCACCGATTACGCCACTCCGGACGGATCGGGAGTAAGGGACTACGTCCATGTGTCGGATCTGGCCGAAGTGCACCTGCAGTCGCTGGAGCACATCGTGAAGTCGGGCGCGAGTCTTACCGTCAATCTCGGCTCGGAGGAAGGCCTGTCGGTGCTGCAGATAGTGGAAGCCGCGCGGCGGATAACGGGAAGGCCGATACGGACGGAGATTGTCGCGCGGCGGCCGGGCGACCCGGCCAAG
>CAZDYX010000081.1:0-11165 GCA_964509775.1 uncultured Desulfobulbia bacterium
CTCTGAGCTTTGTGTGATCTCGCATGGTTATTCCCCCTATCCACCTAAACACCTAAACACCTACAGACTATCCACAGAGGGGGCTTCCCTCATAAGCTATCGGTGGTCAGTTCAATGCCGTTCTCCTCACACCATTCTTTGAGCGCCGATTTCTGTTCACTGGCCTCGAAGTTGTACCATTGCTGCAGTATGCCATGTCTTTCGAGCAGATCCTTGAAGCGACCGTAGGCCCCGCGTTTCCTGAAGATGTGCTGGACCTCATTCATTAGGGGCAGGGCAAGATCCTCGATGAATCGAAACACGAGATCCTTTCCCAGATCGAGTTCATTTTTATGAGGAATGGCGACGTACCTTGAGGCCTCGTCAATATCCTGGGGAAGTTCATCGCTGTCCCCATACTCTGAAGAATAAAAGAATTGACCGGTCTCTTTGTCGAGAAAGGCGTGGTTTGTATACATAGGAGCAGCACTGACAAAGAAGAAGGCCGATTCTAAATCGTTGTAGGTGATGTCCATGGAATTCCTCCCGCCAGGAAGGCAATTTTCGTTTAATTTATCTTGTAATGAGTCGTAGGCCGCCGGCAACTCCGGTTCCAACGAACTGGTGGACGAATTTTAGGTATTCGCTGCCGTTGTTTGTTCTTCTTTGTATCGACCGATAGATCGCGGCCGACACCTTAACCAGTTTCTCCTCCGGGACCCGGCTGAGATCATCCTGGATCGTCTTCGCCAGCAACTTATAGCCGGATTCCGACAAAGGTTCGCTGAAATTAAACTCCTTGTCTTTAAAGTAATGTTTGTCCATAATCAATTCGACTATCCGCGAAACCGTTCTATCGGTGACCCGGGCGCCTTCCTCGTCATGAAATCGACAGAGCGTCGACTCAATAACATTGGATACTCCCATTAAATCTGGGAAGTCGGCCATTTCCTGGATACTATAGAATGGCACCTCCCGGTAATTCCTTTTCGGCTCGGCTCCTTCATAATATAAACATACTCCGCACCTGTCCTGATCGCGGGACTCGCCACAACACAGACTACAGATAAATGTCTTCGTGGCCTCACACTTCCTTTTCCCTTTCCTGGAGTTACACAGCGTACATTTTGCCATCTTGGTCCTCTGCTCTTGTTTGGTAAGTGATTTTTTTTTAACCGTCGTCGCAGATTATTAACCGTCCCTGACGGAGTAGTCAAGTCCCTGCTGGAATTCGTCATGTTCCATGAGGTCGTAGCTGCCTCGTAACTATTGAGGCCTATCTACCTTGTATTTACGCCGCCTTTATAGCTGAAATCCATTGACAACACAAAATCTGTGTTCAATCATACAACTGAAACCAGCAATTTGATTCGCTGGTTTTGGCCGGGCTTTGCCGGTGCCGAATTCAGTGACTTTTTTTTGGCTCTTCGCGGATTAGTGGGAAACCACCTTGAGATATATCCAATTTTTTGGAATTGGTGCGTATAACGCACCCTACAAAAATGGAGAATACATGCTGGTTAGATGTGACTCGATGCCTTTGTAGGGTGCGCTATGCGCACCATTCGTTTGGTATCTTCCCACTAATCCGCGATGAGCCCTTTTTCTTTACCCCCGGCTTCCGTTCTTCTGCTCCGGTCCTGCCGGATGAGGTGTTTTTCATGACAATAATCGCTTTCACCCGGCCTCGGGAGGGTGCGTGATGTGGTACGTCGCAATCAAGATGCTGGTGGGTGACCGGGCCAAGTATATGGGCATGCTCATGGGCGTGACCTTTGCCTGTTTATTGATCACGCATCAGGAGGCCATTTTTGTGGGGATCATGACCCGCACGTACAGCGTGATCACTGATCTGGCAATGCCGGACATCTGGGTGATGGACCCGAAGGTGCAGTTCATCGACGACAGCAAGCCGTTGCGGGACACCCAACTCTATCAGGTGCGCGGCGTGGATGGGGTGGAATGGGCCGTACCGCTCTACAAGGGGTTGTTGCGGGCCCGGCTTGCGGATGGGAATTTTCAGACCTGCAGCGTGCTGGGTATTGACGATGCCACCCTGATCGGCGGCCCTCCGGAGATGATCGAAGGCCGACTGGAGGACCTGCGGCAGGAGGATGCGGTGATCGTCGATGTCGCCGGCGCTGGCGGCCGCCTGGCCAAGCCGCCGGTAAAACCCGGAGAAAAGCCGGTGCCGCTCAAGGTCGGCGATGTCTTGGAATTAAACGATCATCGCGCCGTGGTGGTGGGGGTCTGCCGGTCGTCGCGTTCATTCCAGAACCAGCCCATCCTCTATACGACCTATACCCGGGCCATGCGTTTTGCACCGCGGGAGCGCAAGATGCTGTCCTTTATCCTGGTCAAGGCGAGGCCCGGTCAGGACCATAAGCTTCTGTGTCAACGGATTGAGGCGGCCACCGAACTGACAGCCCTGACCTCTCTGGATTTCAAGGTAAAGACCTTCTGGTATTTCATGAAGTTCACGGGGATTCCTATCAACCTGGGGATTGCGATGTTCATGAGCATCATCGTGGGCGCCGCCATTGCCGGCCAGACCTTCTACACCTTTACCCTGGAGAACCTTCGCTATTTCGGGACATTGAAGGCGATGGTCGCCGGAAAGGCCCTGCGCTTCCTGATGATCCTGTTGCAGGCGGTTATGGTGGGGGTGATCGGTTACGGTGTCGGTGTGGGTGCAGCTTCGGTGTTCGGGTATTTCGCCTCCGGCACCGAGGCTGCCTGGCGGGTGATCTGGCAGTTGCCGTTACTCACCGCCGGGATCGTGGTCTTAATCTGTTCGCTCTCGGCCGCGATCTGCATCCGCAAGGTGATGAACCTGGAGCCGGCAGTGGTTTTCCGGAGTTAAGGAGAGGCCCATGGATAAACCCCATTCCCTAAAAATCGCGGTCTCCTGTCAGGGGATCACCAAGACCTTCGGCGAGGGCTTCACAGCGGTACAGGCCCTGCGGGGGATCGACCTCGATGTCCGGCAGGGGGAGTTGCTGATGCTGGTAGGGCCGTCCGGATGCGGCAAGACCACCCTGATCAGCGTGATCGCCGGCATCCTCGACCGCACCGAGGGCCGCTGCACCGTGTTTGCCGAGGACATGCAGGGTATGGATACAAGACTACGCACCCGGTTCCGCGGGGAGCACATCGGTTTTGTCTTCCAGGCCTACAACCTTCTGCCGACCCTCACGGCCATGGAGAATGTGGCCGTGCCCCTGATGATCCTGGGCGGGCCGCGCAAGCAGGCATTGGTGCGGGCCCGGGAGGTTCTCGGCCAGTTGCAGTTTGATGACCGGATGATGAATTCGTTGCCCAAGGACCTTTCCGGCGGCCAACAGCAGCGGGTGGCCCTGGCCCGGTCCGTTGTCCACGGGCCCAAGCTGATCGTCTGTGACGAGCCTACCAGCGCCCTTGACCACGCGACCGGATTGCGGGTCATGGAATTACTGCGGGGGGTTGCCCTGCAGGAGGAGCGGGCCCTGGTGGTGGTGACGCACGATGCCCGTATTTTCGGATTTGCCGACCGGATAGCCAGGATGGATGACGGCCGGATCGTGTCTTTTGATCAAAATGGAACCGACAATTCTCTTCCCACAAGCCATTGACCAGCAGGAGTACATGGGGGTTCATGGCGGTATGGATGCCGCGAAGCGACCAGACCGAGGAGAAGGCATTGGTCTGCGAGGGCATTACGTATAGGCCCGGCACGGTTTCAAGGGCCTCGTCCAAGGTGGTGGCGCCAACCGCCTCGATGTCGGCCGCCGTGATGACCGTAACCACGGCAGGCACGGTCTGCAAGGGTTTTGGGGTGGCCGTGGCCACGGTCACCTCGAGATTGACGAGCTCCTCCAGGTCCATCGCCAAGAGCGTTGCCATGGCCCCGGACCCTGCCGGTGCGGCCATGGCAACGGCCGGCGTTGAAAACAAGACCAGTAGGGTCAAAAATAGATCGGCATCCCTTTCACCTTTCTGTCCGGTGTTCGGATCATTTGTAAACCTCATACGGGGCCTCTCTTATTGAGGTTCCGCCTGGAGTTGTTCCCGGATATCGGTGACCTTTTTGCGAAAATTATTTACATATTGATCGAGCACATCCTCGGATTCGATAACATGGGGGGTGATCATGATCAAGAGCTCGGTCTTGGTGGTTGATTGTTGTTGAGATTTAAAAAACCAGCCGAGATAGGGCAAATCCTTGAGATAGGGGACCCCGCTGTCCGTGGTGTCCTGACTCTTGGAGATTAGACCGCCCATGAGGATGCTCTGGCCGTCCTTGACCGCCAGAGTGGTCTGGATCTCTCTCTTGAGGATTTCCGGGGAGTCGATGCCTGAAACCGTGTTTTTCCGGGCCTCGCTCACCTGCTGGGATATCTCCAGGATGATGATGCCGTTGGCATTGATTTTGGGGGTGGCCTCAAGGATCACACCCACATCCTTATATTCAACCGTCTTATCAACAGTGCCGCTGCTGGTTCCGGTAGTGGCTGAGGTCGGTGTGCTCACAACATTCTGGACCGCGGACTCCGAGGTGACAATGGGCACCTCCCGGCCCACATTGATGGTGGCGGTCTCGTTATTGAGCACCATGATCTGGGGAGAGGAAAGGATATTGACATCCGAATTGGAGGCCAGGGCATGGAGGAGTCCAAAGACCTTTTCATTGTCGCTCAAAAAACTGTAGGTGAGGCCGTAAAGATCCTGGGCAACGTTCGCAAGGTTGGTGCCGATACCATAAGGTGTGGTGGTCGTCGTGGTGGTTCCGTCGGCGTTCGTGGTGGTGGACTGCATGGTCTTTTCCTTGAGCCACCATTCGATGCCGAATTCCCAGGCATCGGTCAGGGTAACCTCCGCCACCAGGACCTCGATGAGCACCTGGGTGGGCATGTTGTCGAGCTTTTCGATGAGTTTGATTATCCGGGGATAATCAGCGGGCAGGGCCTTGATGATAATGATGTTGCGATTGTCGTCGGCAATAATGGCCGCCTCGCCGGCAAGGCGCATGGCAGCCGCCGTATCCGCGCCGGCTGGGGACGTGGGTGATTTTTTTGCCAGGGATTTCGAAGCTTTATCTTGCTGTGATTTGCTGGTGGTTCGGGACTTGGAAGAAGATGGGCTCGTCGCGGAGGAAGTTTTCTGTTTTTTGTCAACCAGGCCCTTTTTCCCCTGGCCGGTCGTTCTTCCGCCAGCGCTGGCGCCATAGAGAATCTCGTTTAACAACTCGGCAAGGTCAGAGGCCACCGAATTCCGTACGTTGTAGATATAGATGTCATCCCGGCCCTCGGACGGGACCACATCAAGTTCCTTGATCCAGTTCTCGGCATTGTCAACCAGATAGGCATGATGGCTTATCAGGAGCAGGGAATTAGTCCGCTCCAGAGGAATGGATGTTATGCCCTCAAGATCCTTTTGATTGATGTTCATGGCGGTAAAGATCTCGGTGAGTTCATCCCGGAGATCAAAAAGTGATGCCTTTTCCACCCGGACCATTCGCGCATTCATCGTGGCGAGGGGCGAGATGTCAATGAGGGCCAGGATCTGCAGGGCATCGATTACCTTGCTTTCAAAGGCACTGATAATAAGGGTGTTATGGTTAGGCACCTCAAAGATCATGCCCCGGTCCGAGAGATAGGGTTGGATAAGCTTGCTCATCTCGGCCGCTGCCGCAAACAAGACCGGTACCACTTGGGTAACCACCCGGGGAGAATCCTTTAGGTCCCCGATCCCTTCCGGGCCCTGCACAATGAGTGACGAGGGCTTCTGGGCGGTAAGAATATAATAGTAGGCCCCCTCGCTCCTGATATCCAACCCATTGATATTCAATATTTTTTTAAATATTTGAAAAAGTTGATCCGGCTCGATTTTTTGCGCCGATCGGACATTGACCACCCCTTTTACCGAAGGATCAATAATGTAGTTGAGATTGAGGACCTGGGACATGGCGTGGATAAATTCATAGATATCGGCATTGTCGAAGTTCAGTAAAACCCCTTCTCCTGCTGCCGCCTGCCCGGCTCCCGGTTCCTTGCCTTTGGAAGATTTTCCCCTTTCCAGAATGGCGGCAAGCTGCGGGTTGTCTTTACCGCCTTCCATGCTAAGGGCCTTGCTCTTGGGACTTCCCGTCTTTCCGGCCTCATCCTGCGCCGCCCCCTTTTCCTGACCGACAGATCGGTCCGAGGGCTTAACGATCCCGGAGCTGAGATCTTCCATATCAATCCAGGTAGCAGGCTTTTGTTTCTTGCCGGCGGCCGTGCAGCCGGCTACGAAGAAGATCAAGATAGCCAGGAATAATCTTGTTTTGATGCGGGTATCAATCATGGATCACCTATCTTCGTCCGCCCTGTTGTTGAAGGATATTGGTCAATATCTCTTCAAGGGCATTATCTGTTTGTTGGTCGGGGGGTAGGGCATTAAGCATTTGTTGTATCTGCTGTTCCTGTATTTGATTTTCCAGTTCCTGATCTTCCGGGGTCTGCACGCCGGAGGGAGGAACGGGCGCCGGAGGCGGAGAAACAGGACTGGTCTGCGGCGTGCCATCAGGGTTTCGGCCTGCAAAAGACTGCGGAGACGGAGGGACCGGCGGCCGTTGGATTCTCTTCTTTTGGGCCGCGTCCCCTCTAGTCCCGGGAGGATGCGGTGAAACTCCCGGCTGTGGCTGGCCAGGAGGCCCTTTTTGCTCGGCCGGGCCTGACGGGGGGGGGCCTGTCGCGGCAACGCGCTGTTTGGCCGGATCATAGAGCAGTTTCTCGATGGTTTCCTCGCCCTTTTTAAAAACGACCTTATCCGGCAGGATATCGGCCACCACATACTCTCCCAATGCCTCCCCGGTTTTAAGCTGGAGGTGTCGGGTAACGGTCGCCCCGGGATGCGGGCCGGCGCCACCCTTTTTGGGGGGAGAGGAAGGCAGTTTGGGGCCGGCCGCGACCTCCAAGGCCGAGGTTATTATGATTGCCACCTTATTTGCGCCCTTGATGATAGACCCCTCATAAAACACCTGGGCCAAATCCACCGGCTTCTCCCCCCCGGGCTGTCCTTCTTCCTCGGTCTTTTGCGTGTCCCCCTCTTCCAGGGTCCTCTCCTCGGTGAAGAGATACCCTTGCGTCAAATCAGGGATCGGAGCAGGTACCTGGGGAAAAAGCAAATCCTTGACCAGGGTTGCGGAGGCCTCTTTTTCAATCTTCTCCTCCTGCGAAGTCTGGGGCGCCAGGGCAACGCTATAGTCGGTGCGGAGGGTGAACCATATGCCCTGAAGCAGGAAGAGGAGCGAAAGCAGGAGACCGATTATAATGAGGATGTGCCGCATGAAGAATAAATTCCTTTATCCTGTGGAGGTTATGTAATAGCCGGCCAGATCCAGCAAGCTCGTGAGTTGCCCTTTTTTCCCAGGTTTAAGGGAAAAACTTTCAATACGGAAAAAGACATCCGACTTGGCGAGTTCGGCCAGAAAATCGCGGAACGTATTGATGTTGCCGGCGAGCCTCAACTTGATGGATATTTCGTGAAAATCGCGGTCCTTGCCCTCCTCCCGCTGTTGGATGGGTTTAATGTATTCCGGTTCCAAACCGGTCTTTACCACCAATTCCTGTAGCAGGATCTGCATTCTGGAGGAAATCTCCTCCGCTGACTCGCCCTTCATGAAGTAACGGACAATCTCGCCCTTTTGTCGGTCAAAATGTTCCGTGCGTTGCCGTAAGGAGGGTAATTGCCGCAGGGTGTTTTCGTAGGTGGCAAGAAGGGCCTGTTTGTTTTCGACCTCCTCCTTTTGGGCCTGATAATCCGAAATCCCCATCCGGCCCAGGTTCAGAATGAACAAAAACACGGCAACGGCGATAAGCAGGGGACGGCCGCGATACCGGGCAAGCAACCGGCGAATCTTATTCATGGCAGGCTGATCTCCACATCGAAATAGGTCTTATCCTTACGCCGGCTCGTGGATTTTAACCGCGCATTCCCCATGTTTTGGAGCCTGGTCGTAAGTTCACTCACATCATTGGCATATCCCCGGATATTAATGAAGGTGGCGTCCTTCTCCTGGCTGATCTGGTTTAGGTAGGCACTGTGAGGCAGCTCTTCCGAAAGTTTTTTCAGCAGACCGATGATATCCGGGTTCCCGGTCATCTTGGTGAAGTTCTCGATGTATTTAGCCAGCTTCTGTTCCTGATCTTTAAGCCTTCGGACCTCCTCGAGTTGGGGTTTAATAACCGCAATCCTGTCGGTCAGGACCCGATGGGCTGAACGGACATGATATTCCTTTATACCCACAAAGGCTATTGCTGCAAGAACATTTATAATCAAAAGGGCAACAATGATGCGCCGCGAGTATTCAGGCCGTTGATACGAGTCAGGCAAGAGATTGAACTCCTTAAGCGCCAACTGTTCGAAGGCAAGGGCCCTTGCCTGGGTAAAACCGCTTCCCGGCAGCGGTTCGGGATGGTAAACACGGTCAATATTAAGCTCGCACACCAGATCGGCATACAATGGGTGGGAGGGGCAGACAAGACGGTTTACCAGGCGCTGGCCGTTAAAGACAAAGACCTTGCCCCACTGGTCTGAGGTAAAAAGCATGGCCCAGGTCGCAGGAAGCTTAACCCTGGCCACATAACGCTGCGATTCCGGATAGAGCCCGAGCAGATTAAATCCCGCATTGTTCAAGCCCTCAAGATAGCGGAGTACCTTGCCGACTGACACCGCATAGAGGGTGACCAGATGGTTTTTCTTGTCCTTGGTCGCGCTGTAGGCGTAATAAACATCCTGGGGATCAAAAGGGGTCAAGAGGCCCAGTTGATAGCCGATCGCCTCCTCAAGGTCAATGTTCTTGCCGGGGAGTTCGAACTGTTTAAAAAAAAGCAGGGATTCGGCCGCAAAAAGTATAACCGTGTTGCAGGAAATCCCTTGCCGGGCACAGAACTTGAGGAGGCGCTCCCCACAGTCCGTACCATCGCCCGCCACAAATTCACCCTCGCCATCATTTGCGGGGCGGTAAATGGTAAGCCCGTCCTCCTGGATTATCACCGGGATGGCCTGCTTCATGACTCACTCTTTTCCCAGAAGACGTATTTAAACCGTTTCCCTTCAATCCTTACGATGACATTCAGGGTGGCCGAAGGCAGGTCCTTGTTTGCGGTCTCTTCACCTTCGCTTCCGGCCGGCTTCTCACCCGTAAAGGCGCTGACCACTATGGTAACATATCGGCATGAACCAGGGGAAAAGCTTAAAAACGGCTGTAGGGTTTTTATGCGATCTTCCCCCAGAATCTGGCGCGCCTCGTTTTCCGAGAGCATTTTTTTGTCCTTTTTCGCGTCATAATAGGCCTCTTTTTTCTCCTCGTCCCCCTGAACGAGGAAGTCCAGCATGACCGGGGAAAGACTGTTGAAATTGATCTTGTTCTGTTTGCTCTTCACGGTAAAGGCCTCGTATGGCCGTTGCAAGCGGTCCCGCAGGACATCAGCGCCCTTGATCAGATATAATTCGGCCACGTCCTCCAGGGGACCATTCCGCGGCTGATAAGGATCGGAAAGCCCCTCATAATACTCCTTTTCCGCCCCGTTGAGCCGGTGCATGTCATTCGTATCCCGCCAGTCTTCCAGGGAATCAAGCAAGGTCATCCGTTCCTCTTCAGTCAGCCCGTTATGTTCCAGAAAGAGATCGAAGAGCTTGCGCGGGCAGCGGTTCAGGTCGATCTTGCCGGAATCGTTGGCCGCATAATATTTTACCTCTCCGCCCGGCAGGGTCTCGGTATATTCCCGGCCCTCGATAAATAGAGCCTCATCCTCCTCGCTAAGGCTCTCCTCCATCTTCTTCGCGGTCTCCTTGGGGACGTCGATCAACCGAAAAATGGCCTTGCTCACCGCCCCTTCCGCAAGAAAACGGCCATTTATCCCGGAAGTGGTATTGGCGCCTATCTTAAGCTCGGTCCTTACCGACAAAGTCATCTGGACCGCAAGAAAGCTTACCAAAAGCAATACCATAATAACCACCAGCAGGGCAAACCCGTTTTGGCGTCTGATGGTCTGTTTCACTTGGGTGCAATACAAAAAAGTGACAAGCCAGCAATTTTCTTGAATGTCGAATGTCGAACAGGGAATATCGAATGTCGAAGGAAGGTGGAAAATTTGACCTTCAAACAAAACAAGAACAAGACTTCATAATTCGACATTCCCTGTTCGACATTCGACATTAAATCAGCATGTTAAGTTGATAAACGGTTTGGTGTAAATGGTTCACTTTTTTGTATTGCACCTGTTTCACTTTTTCTTTTCGAGTTTCAGCGACTGAAAGGTCCCCTGCTCGCTCGTGACAATGAGCAAGGAGTGGGTCTTCCCTTCAAGGAAGATAGCGGCCTCCTTTTCTTTTTTAGTCGGCAAGGCCTCTTCCTCGTCGCCTACCCGCAACTTTTGGTCAAGGTCCATGGTCTCTGCCATTACGCTTTGCCCTGCCCTTTTGAGCCGGTCAATCTGCCGGAGGGACACGGAAAAATTCTCCAGCAGGGCCACATAGGCCAAGCCCAGGATGACCACCGCAATCAGGACCTCCATGATGGTAAAGCCAGTCTGTTTTTTTACCAGGTACTGTTTGGACATTTAGGTACCAGTTGATATTCATCCGCCCCCAGGCTTAGGTGCAGGATATTCTCTTCCGGATCGAATTCCATCGTCAGCGGCTCTTGCGGCGTAAAGAGGGCTGCCATCTCGTCCCGGCGCGGGACATAATCGTCTTCTTTATATTCGGAGTTATAAAAATCCTTCTTTTCCATATAATACACAATATTATTCGAGGGGTCATAATAATAGACCGCAAAGACCACCCGCGCATTTTTATCAAGCAACGGGGCGCAGGTGATGAGCTTAAGGATCCCTTTTTGAGTGGAAATATGCGGTTTGTTTTCCTTTTCATCAAACCAGGCGGCAAGGACCTGGTCTTGCAACAGGGAAAGAAAGGATGATCTCTGTGCCATAACGAGGATTTCTTTTTCGCCCTTGGCAGTCACGGTCACCCCGACGTTTAAGACCGAATAGATCATGGCGGCCATCATGCCCAGTAACAACATCGCGATCAATACCTCAAAGAGGGTGAAACCGGAGAAAATCCTCTTCGGGGCATGGCCCTTATGGTTTGCCGAAAGGGTCTTCATGGGTGCAATACAAAAAAATGAACCATTTACACCAAACCGTTTATCCACTTAA
>CAZDYX010000082.1:0-11147 GCA_964509775.1 uncultured Desulfobulbia bacterium
CCGGTTCCGCCGCATCCATTCAACCATCGTTTTCAAGACCCATATGGTCTTTGAGCTCAACGACGCCGGGATGGCGCGGTTCAAAGAGCTGTTTCACGACATGGAGTGGGCGGAACCCCCTCACTGGATTGGCTTTGACAAGAAAAAGAGTGCCAATCCGTTTGAGGCCTTTGCCCAGATTCCGGCAAAGTCACGCTACCAGTTTCTGCTCGACAACAACTATTTCATCATCCAGTCCTTCATCCATGGCCCGGTGTGCAAGGGCCAGGTGGCGCTCAACGTGGTCCAGGACAACTTCTGGCTGTTCTTCCTAGATCCCGAGCATGACTTGGCCGTGCAGGATAAAAATTTTCTGCGGGATAATCAAAATTATGTCGCCATCCCCACCGAGCAGGGCAACTACTTCAGCCTCTTCAAATCGAGCATTGTTAAGAAAATAAAGAAGTATCGGGACCTTGGCTACAGCTACCTCAAGGCGCGCCAGCAGCTCTATGCCGACTACCATAAGGAGCAGGGCACCGGTCCCTTGCCACAAAAGGCGATCTGGGCCGGAAACAGCCGGCAGGACAGCCCGGCACTTACCGTATTCCGCCATTTCGACAGCGGCTCGGTGCATAAAGGGCTGCTCGGCGATTTGCCGAAGACCATGTGGGTCATGGATTTTCCATTGATGGAGAGGATCTACTACGCCCTGGTGGCCGGGTTCGATGTCTACGGAACCGTTGGCCATCAGATGTCGGTCCGGCTCTATATGGACAACCTGCGCCAGGAAGGAGAGACCTACTTTCTCGATTTCCTGCCCAAGAAGGCCCGACGCAGGGTTATGCAGGAATGGTACGGCGAGACCAAGCTTGAGGACATCGGCTACACCCCGTCGGAACTTGAGGCGGCACTGACATTCAGCACACGGGAGTACAAGCGGGAACTGGTCAAGACGCTGGTGGAAAACGGACACTTCAGGCACCACCTCGATCCATCCCCGGATGCGATCGCCTTTGATCGCAACTATCGCCATTTCGGCCAGGGTTTGCCCGACCTGCCGGATGATTTCAGCAAGGCTTCAGAAACAGATTACATCAAGGCCTTCCAGGTGGTTTCGGCCCCGGGCACCAGATTCTTTTCCTTTATCAAGGACTATGATGCCAATCTGGCCTATGTGCGGATCAAAATGCCTCCGGGTAAGAAGGATGAGGTGATTTCCATCGTCGTCCATCGCTGGCATGACGATGTGCTCGGGCGGATGGACGAGGAGGTCAAGCTCAACCCGGACAAGGACGAGGCGGATTTTTTCCGGAATACCATGATCGGCTGTTATCCCAACTACTTTTTTGAGGTCAAACTCCATGATCTGGGAAGATTTATCCATATGCTCTATTCCTATGACGGCAGCGATGAGGCGGTCAAGGAACTGCTCGAGTTCGGTGTCAATCGGGCCCGTGATGATTTCTGGGATAAGTACGACTGGTTCCAGCAGCGCTTTAACGAGGAGCATAAGCATCTCGGCGGTCTGCTCGACCTCAACCGATACTACCATCTGGCAGTCAAGGAAAAAGAGGGGGCAGGAGGTAGTGAGAAATAGCCTGGTGGAATAGGGAGCTGCTACGATACCAACGAAGATTCTGGGCTATCATACTCTCTCAACAAAGTCTTGAGGCCGTCCCACCGGATCAACTGTGGTGACTTGCCGTATATGCAAGAAGTAGCTCAACCGAGAGGCAAGAGCACAAACAGAGAGGTTCCAAAGCAAACCTACATCCTGAAACTCTTCGTAATTGTGATTAATTTCAACATATTTCAGTTATATAATACTTAGTGCCGCTGCAGACTAACAGGCGATATTTCCCGAAAAGCCGCACTAAACACTTCTCCCGACAGGCCATTTTTATAAAAAAAGGCGATCTTCCCCAACAGGAGTTCCAGTTATGCTGCGCAGGCTAACAGGGCCATAGCCCCAAAATGCCGCACCTGGTTGCCTTACGGCAATTTTCTTGTCAAAGAGGAAAACCTGGTCTATCATTCACAAAATGTATAATTTTTCAACCACATAGGAAGAAGGCAAAAGTTTTTTGTAGTATAAATACCCTCATCCACAGAAGGAAGCCTTTTCAAACTGGGATGAACAAGCCGTTATCGAGGCCTGTTTCATCCCAAAAAGCTGCTGCGGCATATTAAACGTTAGCTAAAGAAAATATGAACTTAGAACTTCATCCTGAAGCTGAGAAAAATTTCAATTCAAAAATTGAAAAATTACTGAATTGTATTGAAAAAAAGCAGTCCTCTAAACATGTAAAGAACGATGCTTTTATTTCAGAAAGAGTGCCCAAATATTCCTTTAATCAAAATGAAATTATATCTAATGAATCAACTATCGTAAGTTACCGTGGAGAAACAAAATCAAGGTTTTTTAAGTTCGAGGAAGAAGAGTATGGTTTAGGTGAAGAAAACTATATCCAATTGGTTGAAATCGCATCAGCGATACAGTCGTTAATAACATTACGTGAGGTTTGCAGTATTGAATATGTTCAGAGAAATATCTTTCAATGGCTTGCAAAAAGATATTGTGATCACAATTTCACAATTGAATATTCCGCATTTCTTTTAGAAAGTCTGAACAGAGACGTTATAGAGACAACTACTTGGATACCGATTGCAAATCTCGAGGTAGAAACTAGCTTTAAAATTGCTAACTCAGAAATCAAGCCTCTATCAAAGGAAATTATTGACGCTTGGTGCGAAATGTTTGATTCGGTTAAAACTAATGAATTAGCAAAAACCGAAAGTGTGTCATATCATGTAAGAACAGAGTTTCAAGGGTTAGCAGCAGTTGTGAACAACTTAACTGCGGAATCGAGTTTTGTTAAACAAAAAAGCCTAGAGAATGCTCAAACAATTGTTTCTATTCTTAGTATTTTTTCAGGAGCAGAGTTAATTGCAGATATAAAATGCTTAACTAACCTCAAAGGATTCGAGCATCAAGCAACGTCTAATATGTTTCTAGAGTTCAATCGAAAGCAAGGCCAGGTTTTTACATTTACGAGTGCTATTGCAGAAAAAACAACAGCTAGGACAATGAGGTTAAGCAAAAGAGACATTGATGAAATACAAACCATAGGACTTAATAAGATTTCTGTGCTGTTAACAAAAAAGCAATTGTCTCCATTTGAAAAACAAGTTCTTCACTCTATTTTGCTATACGCCAAAGCTGCGTTTACATCTGACCCGACAGAGAAAATAATATATATTCTGACTTCACTTGAAAGCTTGTTGTTAAAAACAGAAACTGAACCTATTCAACAGAATCTTTCAGACAGATTTAGCATTTTCTATGGAAAAGATATACATGAGAAAAAGGAACTGATTAAGATAATTAAAGAAATATATTCTATTCGATCTCGATATCTTCATCATGGTCAATCCAGGAGTGAGCTTGAAATCATTTCTAGCTTCCTATGGCATGTAAGGCTGTTTTATTTAAGGTTACTTCATTTCACAGAGGAATATACTTCAAAAGAGCAGTTTTTAACTGCAATTGATGATCAAAAATATAAATAAATTAGCTAACAACCGGCTTCACTCGGACCCCGCAAACAGCGCGGGTCCGGTGAGCCGGAACGTTGGCCATTGAAAAATGGGGGTTGATTATCCTATAAAATCCGGACAAAAGTTCTACAATATTATCAGAAAGGGGCAGTGAAAATGCACGGTCTACACGGTATAATATCTCCATTTAGAGAGGGTGATACTTTCGCAACCTTCAGAAACGTTATTGATTCAACCTTGAGTGAAATTGAAGGGCTTGATAATGAATATGTAATGAAATCTTCTGAAACTGAACTAGAAGAATATTACATAAATAAAGTATTAATTGATCCTATCGTATTGGATTCTGAGAACTACTATATTGACAACCACAAAGGCACTAAGCATGATGTAGGTCATGATTTTCATCGAAAGGCATTTGGTGGTGAACGAATTACAGTGCCAGGTACAAGTCTTGAAATTGTAATGCATTATTCAGGATCACCAATGCTATGGCGAATACAGCCTTCATCGTTCACACTAAGTGGCTATCCCGAAATATTTCTTTATGACGATAAAGTTAGTTTTACTATTTCTTTTGCCGACGACACTGCTAATTCTGAAAGAATTAAGCAGCAAATCGAATCCAACGTGAAATCGCTTGCAAACGCAGTTCGTAATTTGAGTAGAGATGTTGCAAATCATAACAGCACCGCCCCAAATCAGATTAAAGAAGCATTAAAACGAAAAAAACAAAAGGCACAAAATGCAACTAACGCATTAGCAAGTCTTGGAATTCCTTTTAAAAGAAGCTCCACACCACCAACGTTCACTGTCCCAACAAAAAGGAGAAAAGCTCCCGTCAGCCTTCCTAAGGTCGCAAAAGAAAAATATAAACCAGAACCTACCTTAGCGACTGAGGAGTATGAACACATTTTAGAAATTTTGAAAAGTATGGCAGTAGTAATCGAGAGGAGTCCTTCTTCATTTTCAACTCTCGACGAAGAAGCAATACGTACACATTTTTTGCTTCAATTGAATGGTCATTATGAGGGAAGTGCTACTGGTGAAACCTTTAACTCAGTTGGTAAAACTGACATACTAATAAGAGTTGAAAATAAAAATATATTTATAGCAGAATGTAAATTTTGGCGTGGCCCTAAAGGATTTTCAGACGCTATAGATCAGTTACTAAGCTATCTCTCATGGAGAGACTCCAAATGTGCATTATTAATCTTTAATAAGAACAAAGATTCTTCATCAGTCAAACTTAAAATGCATGAGATAATGGAGAATCGAGAAGAATATCGTAAAACTGTTTTTTACGATAAGGATGGTGACTGTAGATATGTTTTTATAAAACCTGATGAACCTGGAAAAGAGATCATCATTACAACACAAATTTTTGACATTCCCAACTAATATTAGGCCAACCACCGGCTTCAATCGGACCCGGCAAACAGCGCTGGTCCGGTGAGCCGGACGTTAAACAACAAAGAAAATGAAACCATCAAAAAAAATATACGCCAAAGGACTGGGTGGCCCATATTTACATATTAATAGAACATTAACTTTTGATAATAAAATTTCTCTCCAAACAATCATTGAAAAATCAATTGCCCAAGCATTAGAAAAAACTTTTAAAAACCATGTAACTATCCACATTGAAATCAGTGAAGGCTCAATAAAAGTAAAAATTATTATTGGTGCTATGGCCTTATATCAATTTGTTTGCAACTATGGATCGTTTCGATCTGGAATTGACAACCTTGTGAATGACGTTAGAAACCTTTCCTCAACTGTTATTGAGCAGGTTATTGAAGAAAGAAATGTTGAACAAAATGAGATCATTTATAAAGCTAGAAGGTTAGGGATACCTGGAAAAATCCAACGATATTTGAAAACGTTAGATCGCTTAGATGATACTGATGTAAATTTAGATCAACGCACTGTTCTAGTAAATGACCTTAAAAATGAGCTTACGGATATCTTATCTCTCTTAGAGGATGAACGGGACAGGGCATTACTATTGGGAGAAGCGCCTGACATTATTAAGGATGAATGTATCAACTGCATGCCTACTCCCATTCCCGGGCAGTTGGACTTAAGATATGAGTTAAACCAAGATATTTTTTCCTCTTATTCTGTATATGAACATGAAGATATAAACCAAGCTAATCCTTGTCAAGACCCACCGTCATTACCAATATCGTACTTTTATAGGCCGGCACTTCCTCCTCCGCGTGAAGAAGATGAAGTATAAAAATGTTTAACCAATCATTTCAGAGGAACCGGAAACAGCCCCGTCCACTGAATTTCACGTTGGCATCAAAAAAAGAATGAGGTTCCGATGATCAAGACGATAATTTTAACCATAGCTTTTTTATCTTTCTCAAATATTTCCATGGCTAAAGACCTTTATCGTGGCCCCTCAGCAGGTGATAAAGGTGAATACTACGTTTTGGAAAATAAGAAAATAGGCGATGGTCTTTTTCAAGTTTTGAGCAGTCGAATAGGAAAAGGAAATGCTTACACAGATTTTACAGAACTGAAAATAAATTGCAAAACAAAGCAATACTTTGAGTTAGCAGGAGGCGAAGAGGACGGCGTTAAAGATAAGCCATCGAAAGAACTTAAAGATTGGTCAAAACAATCAAAGTGGACATCGCTAGTCAATGGCTCAAGTAAGTCCGATTTAGTCGAATATGTATGTATGAAGAAAAAATAAAATATTAGCCAACAAAACGTTCCTGCGGACCCCGCAAACGGCGGGGTTCCGCAGAACTTACCGTTCGACTTCTTCCAACGATAGGGGAATACTCCCAATGGCTGCGGTTCGTCCCCTACAAGTTCCTGACCGAATAATCGCGGTATAAGCTCCAACCTTTCTTCCGATCTAAAGCTAAGAATGCCCCCTATCCTTGACATAAAAACTTTGGTTTTGCTCTACGTAGGCGTCAATATCGGTCAGGCGGTGGTGCTGGTGTATTTGTGGAGTGTTCAGCGAAACTATCCGCCAGCAAAGGACTGGGCCATTGGGTCATTGATGTTTGCCATCGGCTTATTCTTGTTCGCTC
Source organism: uncultured Desulfobulbia bacterium (assembly GCA_964509775.1). Classification (GTDB taxonomy): domain Bacteria; phylum Desulfobacterota; class Desulfobulbia; order Desulfobulbales; family CAZDYX01; genus CAZDYX01. The sequence continues at coordinate 6,597 of CAZDYX010000082.1, forward strand.
TACGCAATCAGGCGCCAGCTGTACTGACTGAGATCGTTTCGAATCTCTTTCTGTTGCCCGGCCTGATGCTCTTCAATTTTGGAATCGTAAAAGCATCGGGCCGAAAACCATCATTGGTTTTAGGACTTGCGTTTTGTACCTTAGCTATTGGAGCCTTGGCATGGTTTATTTTTGGCTCGCAGAATTATCCGGCAGCGGTGCTCACGCAAAATCTGGTCTTTCTGACGTTCGACCTCTATACCGCCTACGCCTGCTTGAAGGCGAGAACAACCGAAGGCAACCACACCTTCCGAATCCTAGGATTTCTGTTCATCGTTCTGGGATTGGCCTGCTCCTGGCGGGTGGCGGGTGGGGTCTTTGATCTGACGTTCTCGTTCTCACCAACACTGCCACGCTTGTTTTGGATCGCTACGTCACTTATCATTTTCCCTATGATCACGGTGCTGCTGACTTTGCATACATCGCAAAGGCTCCAGGAGGAAATTCACGCTCAAGCCCGTCATGACACATTAACGGACGCCTACAATCGCCGCGCCTTTACCGAGTTTGCCGACAAGGAGTGGTCCAGAAGCGTGCGTCATGGCTATCCGCTCTCGATTCTTTCGATCGATATAGATCACTTCAAGAGCTTCAACGATCAGCACGGCCACCAGACCGGTGACATGGCCCTGGTTCAAGTGTCGAAGTCTGCTCAGGCGGCATTGCGATCGGATGATGTTTGGTGCCGTTATGGTGGCGAGGAATTCATCGCTTTGCTTCCCAACACCACGATAGACCAAGCGATGGCTGTTGCGGAACGGCTGCGCCTGTCTGTGGAAAGCACAACGATTTCATCACCGAGTGATTCGCTGAGTGTTTCGGTGAGCATAGGGGTGGCAGAACGCTCATCGAACCATTCGAGTTTGTCGGAGGTTCTGGCGCTTTCGGATGCAGCGCTTTACAAGGCAAAGGCTGCCGGACGAAACAGAGTCGTCGCCGCTGATAGCGAAGAGTAGCTTGCGGCTACGAAGCGTCCATGCAACGGAGAACACCTCGTATGGCCGGTTACGGTGTGGGAACGCCCATCGAACGAAGACAACTGAAACTGTTGACAATGGGCCAAGTCGACTGCTGAATCTGTAGAAAAAGGTAGAAACCTTAGAGTTCCAGGAACATGATGCTTAATACCAATTAAAACATTCTGCGGACAAGCCACAGATGTTTATGTTAGATTTTGTTCGTTTATCGTTTTTAATTAGGTTTATAAATGACAGATATATTTAGAGAATATACAGAGGGTGATTACGACCAGTGTGAAGAGCTCGTTAATCAATCTTGGGGATTCGACAAGATATTCTCACCAGAAAAGTTATCAGATTTTGCGAAACTCATTTACACAAAAGGGTCAGTTCTTGGTAGCAACTACAAAATGGTAGTTGAAGCTAAGGGGCGTGTCGTAGGTTTTATATTTGGGCTAAACGAGAAATCTCGAAAACCAGGAATACATATACTCTTCAGACTCAACCTTCTATGGAAGCTACTATGGATAAAGGGCAATAAACCCGATAAAAACGATCTTTTAAATGCGCTGCAAATTCATGAAAAAAATCGAACTGGTATAGTTCATAGAGGTCGAAGTGAAATCGTTCTTTTTGTCGTAAGCAAAGAGTATCAGGGCAAGGGAATTGGGAAAAAGCTTTGGGCTGGGTTCAGAAATATGTGTGTTGAGTCCGGGGTCAAATCAGTTGTCGTTGAGACGAATAAGCGTGGCGCTAGCAGTTTCTACGAGAAAATAGGTTTCGTGCATCTGGTGGATTTTAACTCGCCATTGCATGAGTTTGCGACTAAAGGTGGCCAGGCCTGCATGTATGAATATACATGCGAATAAATATCTAACAAATATATACTTTATCCATTTGACGCAAAGCCCCTTTGCAATCGCCTCGACTGGACATGCCTGCCGCAACCTGCCATGGCTGGCGTTCAAAGGCATCCCCTTGCTCACTACCGGCGCCGTTTCGCAGAATGCACAATACTTCACCATAGTTTTTGCCGTGCTGCAGGCGTTCATATCGCAGCACCTTGAGCGCGAGCCTCAAGGTGCTGCAACAAAACCCCCTTGTCCCACCTCAGCCTTTCTCGGCGTAATCTGAGCCATCGCTTTCCCCCGCCACCTTTCCTCTAAAAAATCTCTCTCCAGGCAGAGGGTCGTCGCAAGACGGTTGACCTTCGATATATATTTTGATATATATCGAAAGTCATTTTCTGACCTCGTCGCTTGCACGATTCTTGCTGAGCCTCCGCAACGAGGCACAGAACATCAACCCTATTTGATTGTATCAACGCGCAGAGACCAGCATGTTTTCGCAGGCACTTCCTCCCTTGTTGCTCACCCTCAAGGTCGCCACTCTCGCCACCCTGCTCGCCTTCATTGCCGGGACGATCATGGCCAGGCTCCTTGCGGGGAAAAACTTCCTCGGTCGCGACCTGCTCGATGCCGCCTGCACTCTGCCTCTGGTACTGCCCCCGACGGTGCTCGGCTATTACCTGATCGTGGTTTTCGGGAGAAATGGCTTTCTCGGCCGATGGCTGGAGAGCCAGTTCGGCATCTCTCTGATGTTTACCTGGCAGGGGGCGGTACTGGCGGCCGCCGTGGTTGCCTTCCCCCTGATCTACAAGTCGGCTCGAGCGGCTCTCGAGTCCGTTCCCCGCGACTGTGAAAACGCCGCCCGAACATTGGGGGCATCCGAGGTGGAGATTTTTCTGCGTATCTCCCTGCCCTTGGCCACTCCCGGGATTCTCGCCGGAGTGATGATGGCCTTTGCCCGCGCCATGGGTGAGTTCGGTGCCACCTTGATGATCGCCGGCAATATCCCGGGGCGGACCCAAACCCTGTCGCTGGCGGTGTACAGTGCCGTGCAAGCAGGACAGGACGATATTGCCAATTTCCTGGTCCTGATCATTTCCGTGGTCAGCATCGCCATCCTGGTGACTGCGGCAAAACTGCTGCAGCGATCCCATTGAGAGGAAACAACATGATGAGAACTGCTATCCTCACCTGCCTTGCCTGCTTCGCCCTGTTCTCGAGTGCATCCGCCCTGGCCGGGGAACTCATCGTCTCCGCCGCCGCCAGTCTCACCAACGCCTTCGCAGCCGTCAAGCCGGCCTTCGAGAAGGCGCATCCCGGCACCACCCTGACGTTCAACTTTGGCGCCTCGGGCACCCTGCTCAATCAAATCGCCCAAGGCGCCCCGGTTGATGTCTTCGTCTCCGCCGATATGAAATCGATGGACGACGCCGTCGCCAAGAATATCGTCGATGCCGCCAGTCGCGCCACCTTCGCCCGTAACAAACTGGTGCTGGCCGTGCCCAGGACGACCGGTAAGACCCTGGCCATGGCGGACCTCAAGAAACCCGAGGTCGCCCGCATCGGCATCGGCAACGCCGAGACCGTGCCCGCCGGACGCTACGCCCGTTTCGCGTTGGAGAAGGAAAACCTCTGGGAGGAGCTGCAAGCCAAACTGATCATGGCCGAGTCGGTGCGTCAGGTCCTCGATTATCTGCAACGTGGCGAGGTCGACGCCGGTTTCGTCTTCGCCACCGATGCCACTCAGGCCAAGGAAAAGGTTGCCATCACCGCCGTCATCCCCATGGAGAAACCGGTACTCTACCCGGTCGCCGCCACCGCCGGCGCCAAGGACAAGGAGGGAGCGGCACAATTCATCAACTTTTTACGCAGTGCCGAGGGACAGTCGATCCTTGCCGCCTACGGTTTTCAAAAACCCTGAGATGGAACTGATCATCAACAAACTGCTGCGCGATGCGGCCGGAGAATTCCTCCTTGACCTGCACCTGCAGAGCGATGCTCGCCGCATGGTCTTTTTCGGGCCTTCCGGCTCGGGCAAGTCGGTGACCCTGCGCCTTATCGCCGGCTTGCTCAAACCCGACCATGGGCGGATTCGCGTAGGCGGTCGCGTGCTCTACGATCACCACCAGGGCATCAATCTCCCGGCGCGACAGCGGCGTATCGGTTTTCTTTTCCAGGATTACGCCCTCTTTCCCCACCTGTCGCTCCGCGACAACATCGCCTTCGGGTTGCGACGGATGTTCAGCAGGCCAACCACGGGGGCCCGGCAAAGAATTGACGAACTTATGGCCTCTTTCGGTCTGGCGCAGATTGCCGATCGCCACCCCGGGCAACTCTCCGGAGGGCAGCGGCAGCGAGCGGCACTGGCTCGCGCCCTGGCGCCACAGCCGGAAATCCTCCTTCTCGACGAGCCCTTCTCCGCCCTCGACCAACCGCTGCGTCAACTCCTGCGCGGAGAGGTGCTGCGACTCCTGGAGATCTCGAGGGCCCCGTTGATCCTGGTCACCCACGACCCGGCCGAGGCCCTGTTCTTCGGGGAGGCCATCGCCATCTTCGCCAAGGGGAAAATCACCAAGGTCCTCTCCGCCGCCGAGCTCAACTCCGATACCGATCCGATTTCCCGGCTCTGTGCCGAATTTGATCCCGGGGAGAGATAAAGCTGAGTTGAGCAGCTTGTCTGCTCAAACGAAACTTATGCCCTTGTG
>CAZDYX010000083.1:0-3299 GCA_964509775.1 uncultured Desulfobulbia bacterium
GCCCTGCAACGCCAAGAAAAATTTCATAATTCGAAATTCCTTGTTCGACATTCGAGATTCGTTTTGAAGTGGAACAAGACAACTTGGGTTGAGGGCATAGCCCGCCTTGGGTAATTTTTTGTCGTTATCCGGAAGGCACTGCCCACCCTATGGAAACTGTCCTCTGTCCTTTGTCTTCTGAAAAAAAAGGGAGCGGGTTATAAGCCGAATTCTGTCCCCCTTGCGGGGTCATGATCATTTCTCTTGGATGCGGGTCGCCCCGCACCTCCAGCGACCTACCCGGAAACGTCGGACGGGCAGCCCTCAGATGTTTCCCTATTTGGTCTTGCTCCGGGTGGGGTTTGCCGTGCCCTTCCTGTCACCAGGAAGGCGGTGAGCTCTTACCTCGCCTTTTCACCCTTACCTGTTCATCACGACTGGCATGAACCGGCGGTATGTTTTCTGTGGCACTTTCCTTAGGGTCGCCCCCAGTTCGGGTTACGAACCACCCTGCCCTATGGAGTTCGGACTTTCCTCTGGTCCGGTGAGACCAGCGATCATGCGCCCGCTCCCTAACCTTTATCGTAACTACCCAGGTTGGTTAGGTCGTTAGACTGTAGTCTGTTAGGAAGGAAATGGATCGGAGGATGGGCACGGTACGTCTCACATCTCGTCTTTCTCTATTGCTAACAGGCTAAACCCCTTCAGACTATCGACCTGAGTAGTTACCCTTTATCAAGCCTTGCGGCTGTTTTTGATGGCCTCATTGGCCAATTGATCGGCCCGGACATTCTCTTCCCGGCGAACGTGGCTAATGGTGTATTTACGGAAAACAGACAACCTTTTTTGAATTTCCCCGAAAAGAGGCCGCAGATTGGCATTGCGCACCGCGTAACGGCCCTGAACCTGACGAGCAAGTAGTTCCGAATCAACAAAGATGGAAACCTCCCTGGCGCCCAACCGCTCAACCTCTTCCAGACCAAGGATCAGGGCCTTATATTCCGCCACATTATTGGTACAGTAACCGAGATATTTGCAGGCCTCACGTACAATCTGTTGGTTCTCATCAAAAACAACAACGCCGGCACCCGCCTCGCCGGGATTTCCCTTGGAGGCGCCATCGGTAAAGAGGGAGAGGCGATGAGGGATCTCCCTGCTATCGTCCTTCGTGGCATCATTCTCCGTAACCGGCTCGACCGCCACCGGGAAATCCATCTCTTCCGCCGCCCGTAACAGAACCCCCCGTACCACAAACGGGGGAAGGGAGGGAAACCACAACTCCAGGCTCTCGTCGGGCAGGACCTTAGAGAGGGTCTTAAGAATCTCACCTGCCGGGCCCCCTTCTCTTTCGCTCACTTCTCCTCGCTTGGCTGCTGAAAGTAAAGGATCCGCTGACAGTTGGGGCAAAACACCAGGGAGTTACCAATCATAATCTGGTTGAACAACTGGGGTTGAATGTTCATAAAACATCCCTGGCATACCGCATTGATGGTCTCCACAATTGCCTTGCCATTGCGCCTGGAAAATAACAACTCATACTTTGACATGAGCGCGGGTGGGATCTCCTTTAGGTGCAATTGGCGCTCTTCCTCCATTTCCGCCCGTTGACAGGAAATCACCGCCTTCTGTTGCTCTACCTGGGCAATCTCCTCTTCAAGAAGTTTTTCCTCGGCAGAGCTCAGGTTGATCAGTTCCTGCAGGGCAGTAGTAAGGCTCTCCGATTCCTCCATAAGCTGGATAATTTCATTTTCTCTCGTCTTGTTTGCCTTTTTGCAGGTTTCAATCTCCCGAAGCAGGCTTTGATGTTCCCGATTGGTCTGAACATCCATAACCTTTGCCTGCCTGTCCTTGATGCGCTGTAAATCAACGTCGATTCCAGTTTCCAGTTCCCGCTTCCGCCTATCAATAGCGTCTTTCTTTTCAGCTAATTCGGTGATGGCTGTCTTGCGGTCCAAAAGTGTAGATTCCCGTTTTTGGAGCTCAGTCGCATTGTTCGCCATTCCCTCGTCCAAGGCCTTAATCCGTGCGTCAACCGCTTGCAGTATTACGAGTTTTCTGATGTTTTCTTTCAAAACTGTCTCCTTGCCAAGTGTTCTTGTATTCTGTGGTAAACAGAAACAAAAAAGGCGCAACCGTTTTGGTTGCACCTTTTCCCGCTGGCCGGCAGAGTTCCGGCCGCGCCCCATCTATATTTTCGATCGCTTAATTTTTTTTTGATAGATAATGACCGCATGATGAAATCGTGGTGGGCCCACCTGGACTCGAACCAGGGACCGACCGGTTATGAGCCGGTGGCTCTACCAACTGAGCTATAGGCCCCAATTCTGTTGGAAAATTGTGCAATGTAAACCTGTTGCTGACGATTGTCAACGGGAAATCATCCGGCGCAGAATGCATCATGTCTGTCGGGCTCCACAATGACCATGGCCATAAAGATTAAAGACGGACCGGCGGATGGACTACCAGCGGCGTGAGCCTTTTTTCTTCTCCGGCCGGGCCTCATTCACGATCAGGGCACGATGGCTGACCATTTTGCCGTTCAGCTCTTCCATTGCCTTATGGCCTTCGGGCCTGCTGGACATTTCGACGAAACCGAATCCCTTCGGCTGTCCCGAGTAACGGTCGGTGATGACCTTCGCGCTGATCACGGTCCCGAAGGCGACGAAAAGTTCGTTGAGCTGGGTGTCGTCCATGTTGTAGGGAAGATTGCCGACATAGAGTTTCATACTGTTTCTCCTTCAAGTGAGAAGCAGAAAGTTTAACGGCATCTGACAAGGCGTGATTATACTTGCACCTCCAAGAAAAATGACGTGAAAAGAATATGCTAAACACTTTTAACATTTAAATTTTTTGAGAAAAATAAAATACCCCACCCTCTCTTTTTTGCAACACAATTATTCGACACACAATTATTCGACCGGTGCGGTTAATAGCTAATCGCTCATGATCAGAGATCACCCTAGATCATGAAAAGGAATTCAGAATTCAGAATTCAGGAGTCAGAATACGGTAGGGGCGTATGGCCATATGCCTCTACGGGGCATGTTCAGGGCGAATTCTGAATTCTGACTTCTGACTCCTGAATTCTATTTTCACGGTAAATCGCCCCGGTTCCAAAAAATCGAGCTCGTCAGAGCGGGAGGATCCTGACCTCCTTTTTTACCTCGTGGCAGCCCTTCAAAAAGAGGCCCTTACGTCCGTCAATGCTTACCTCGTCACCGAATTGAAGGACTTGCCCGTTGATTTCACACCGGTTCTCGTTCTCATACACCCGTAGGGAGCGGCACCCCACCACACAGGTCTTACCCAGACGAAAAGCG
>CAZDYX010000083.1:3309-4508 GCA_964509775.1 uncultured Desulfobulbia bacterium
AGGCATGGGAGGTTTGTCCGCCGCGGGCGGTAAGAAGTCCGTCGGCCATGGAGATCTCCTTGATGTCTTCAGGTACCGTGTCCTGGCGGATGAGGATAAGTGGGGTTCGGGAATCCCGCCGCCTAAGTTTAAGGATATTTGCCGCGGTAAACACGGCTCGGCCGGAAAGCGCCCCACCACTCACCCCGATGCCCTTTCCCAGGAGGCTGCCGGAAAATGCCGGCGTCTCCACAAAGACGTCCACGCTCTCGGTTTTTATGGTGATCATATCCCGGGTCTGGAGAATAGCGAGGTCGCAGGCCTTGGGACCCTCAAAGGTGAACTCTATCTCCTGCGGGTTCCACCGTCTTTCATAGACAAGCTCCCGGCTTAAAGCCAGAAGGCCCTCATAAATCTCCGGAAACCGGTTTTCAAGCGCATTTTCCGCCGGCCGGCCGTCAATTTCCGCCTGTTCCACCGAGATGGGATAGGTACTTACCAGGCCGCTCACAATATCCTCGCCATGGGTGGCCGGCGTATAATCACCCCACAGAGCCACCCGCCGGACCTTGCGATAGGGATGGGCCGTAAACACCACCCCGCTGCCGGAATACGGACCCCGGTTGCCGTAGGCCCTAACCTCAATGATCACTGCAGTGCCCCAGGCCTCGGAGATGTCCATAAGGTTTCGGTATTCCCTGGTCTTTTTGGCGTCCCAGGAATGAAAAACGATATCGATGGCGTTAACGAGCTGGAGCCACGGGTCATCGGGAATGCCAAGGCCCACGCTTCGAACCTTCTTCTGATACTCAAGGGCGAGTTCCTCCATCTGTTCGGGCGTGAACTCGCTCTTTAGAGTAACATTGTATCTGGTCTTGGCCGCGTCCATCAGGACCTGAAACGACTCCCGATCCACCCCCTGGGTCATGGCCCAGGACTGGAGGAAACGGCGATAATTGTCCCAGGCAAAATAGGCCTCATTGCTTGCTCGGGTAAATTCGTCCACCAGATCCTGATTGAGTCCCACATAGTGGATGGTGCCCATCATCCCAGGCATGGAGATGGCGGCCCCACTTCGAACCGAAAGCAGGAGGGGATTTTGGGGGTCGCCGTAGGTCCTGCCGGTCATTTCTTCGAGTCTGCCAAGTCCATGCCGGATCTGGGTCATCAGCTCGTCCCTGGCGGTCGAGAAATCCATTACCACCGACCGGCATCGGAAG
>CAZDYX010000083.1:4518-10901 GCA_964509775.1 uncultured Desulfobulbia bacterium
GATTTCCGGGGTAATGATACAACCCGGCTGCAGCTTCTCCCCCAGATTTGCAAGGACCGTAAGATTATAGCCCTTGTTGCCCAGATGAATGATATCAAAGGTAAGGCCGTTCTTCTGATGAAAAAAACTGATCGCCTTTTCCGGGTCATAGGTCATGAGGAGATCGAGCTTTTTTTCATCGAGGAGCTCTTCCTGGCGCTCCAGGGTCTGATAAATCCGGGTGATAAGGTTATCAAGATGTTGAAGGCCGAAGGTGGTGGAGATCATGTCCCGCAAAAAGGCCTCGGACAGACGATGGAGATTGTCGATGGATTCCTCGTCATTCCACAGGCTGCGGTATCTGGGGAGAAGGTTGTCCTTGCTGATCTGGGGAATGATGATGGAAAGATTGTTTTCATGAATGTTCGTGTAATAGGCGTAGATTACATCCTTTACCCCTTCGGAGAGCCCCCGGAATATGTCAAGGTATTGGGTGTAGGAAAACCGTTTGATCCCCAGGGAATGTTCAAGCAGGCTCAGATGGGTCTCAAGACGCCGGCAAGATATGCCGTCGATGGCCAGGGCCCGGAAATAGAGCTTAAGACACTTGATGATATGGATAAAGGTGACCCGGGTAACAAAGGAGAGATTGAGCGTCCCGGGCAGTTTTTCAAGATAGATATTGGCAAGGTTCTCCAGCCTGAAGGTAAGGCCCAGGGCGTCAAACTTCCGTTCCCGGTAACGGCCGTAAATGGAAGGGATATCAGCGGCAATGTGCCGCTTTTGATAGATGTCCTCGCTGGGCTCGAAGGTCTCGCTGCTTAATATCACCTTTTTAAGACCTTCCAGGGCGTCAAGCAGCGCGGCAAGGCAGGAAGAGGGGTCACAGATCTCCAGGTCGGCAAGGAGCTGCTCCATCTCCGGGAACCCGTTGCTGGCCGCCTGTTTGAGTTGCTGGCGCAGATCCTGCGCGCCCAGGTTATATTTCTGATGCGTAAGCTTGAACATCTTGACCAGCAGGGCAAAACGTCTCTTTTCCTCTCCGGAAATATCCTGCTCGTCGGCAAGAAAGCCTTCCAGCCGGTGTTCGTCCCATCCCAGAAGGTCATCCACCCGGGACATAGAGGGCCGGGAAAAGACTGCCTGGGAAAGTCGATTAAGATCATCTACCATGGGGCCGGTCCGGGCAATACGCGTCAAAACCTCCTGGGGAAGATAGGGGGTGAGGCGGGAAACCTCCCCGGTTTTCCAGAAAACGAAGATCTCCCGGATAAAATCCACAATAAGGTTGGTGCTTTCCACATGGCTCTGCTTGCGTAGGAAATGGATAAGGATATCCTGACGCTGACGGATCTCGTCAATCTCGGTGGAGACGTCTCGCAACAGCCCCTCGGCGCCGATCTCGTTAAAAAACACCGGAAGCAGCTTATTGAATTGTTTGACCAGATTATAAACCGGTTCAATGGGATGGTTCAGGAGCCGGCTCATATCCCGCTGGAAGAGATCGGTGTCCTTGATGCAGGTTCCGGAAAGTTTCAGGTTGATGATCAGGGCGGAGAGCAGGGTGGAACACCACTTGGGTTCCTGCATGATGAGAGAGAGCCACACCCGGATATTGGTCAGATGGGCGGGATTACAGATGGGCTGCCAGTTTTCGTCAACGCCGACCACATTGGCATACTGAAAACCGAACTGTGCCGTCTCCCAGAGAAAGGCCTCCACCAGCCGGCTGTTTCCCCGCTTGAAGACCTCCGTGCCCAGGACCTGAATACATTGGAGGGAGGTGTACGGGTATTTCCGGATATTGGCCTTAAGGAGCGAGAAGGTCCGCACCAGAAAGGCCCTGATCTCCTCAAAACTCTGTTGCTGCACCAGGTGCACGAGACTCCGGTTGATCTCTCGCAGGGTCTCCTCGTGGATAAGGAATAGACCCCGCGTCTCCATGATTCGGAAAAGGAAGAGGAGCTTGCGGTTCTCCGCAAAATGGCCGGCCCCGGCCAAGGAAAGAGGATTTCCCCCCCGCTCCCGGTCATTGACCAGCCTGTCCGGTATCTCCTTATAGAGACGCACAATATCCATGTGGGCGGGAAGGGTGAGGAGCTGCGACAGGGCCTCATTATTCCGAGTCGCCTTCAAACCAATACCTTTGTCGGCTGCGCTGTGCGGCTCCTCGTCGTACTCTATGTACTGTCTCGTCGCTGCTCGCTTGCCTTCGCGGTCTTGGTCCGAATGCAACTCGGAATCAGCATCGGGCAATTCTGCAAGACGGGTCAGGGTCTTGAGATGGGACCCTATCTGCTGATGGGAAATGGCGGCAAAGGATTGACCGGCCTGCCACCCCGTACACATCTCGCCGCATTCATTGATGAACCAGGGCAGAGGATCATCTTCGGAAAGCCAGTAAAGATAATTGAGGGTAAGGAGGTGTAGCATCAGCCGGCTTAATGGGACAAAATCAAAGGAAGGTGCGGCAAGCCCCATAAGCCGGTCCGCAATCCGCTTCACGGGGTGATGGCCCTGGACCATGAACATCAGGATCCGGTCATCAAGGTCATGGAGTCGGACAAAACAGATGTTGAGCGCCTCGTCATATAATGGCAGGGTCGTAGCCGTAAGTTGTCCGGCTACCTTGTCGAGAAAGGCAAGAAGCGACTCCATGGCCAGGCTCACGAGGTCGTCGTTTTTCTTGCCCTCCTCCAGGGCCGAAAAAAAAATCCCGGCAAAACGGGTGAGCGCTACGGGCCCTTTTGGATGGCCCTGATAATGGACCACGTTTTTCAGCACGAACACGCGCAGCTCCGGCAGGATAAGCTTCCAGTTCCGGAAAGGGTGGCTGAGTTCATAGAGGAGATGATCAAGGGATTTTTCGATCCCCTTATAGTCTTTCACCACCTCCCGCAGCACCTCAAAGGAAGGGTCGATGATCACCTCCCTGACCGCGGTCTCCAAAAGGTTTGCCCGGAGGGCATCGGAATTGAGGTTCAAAGGTGTGTCGGTCATGACAGGTCTCGCAAAAAGGGGAAAAAAATCGCCTGATAATTTTCATGCCGGGGGGCGACCACCCCTCGGGGTCATGGCCGTTTGGGCTGATGACACTCGAATTGCGTGTCATCAGCCCGGTTTAAAATATACCCCCTCCTCTGACGGGATGTGGTTAGGGGGTGGGGAGCTGAACGATTACGGCAGTGCTTTTAACTTCGCACTTTTCCCGGGAAAAGTCCAACTTTTTACGCAAGAACCACATACCTCTCGCTGAGGTCGCCCTTGCGGCCAATTCCCGCTTAATCAACCCCCTTGCCGATGCGTCCCTTCAAGGCAAAGCTATCGATCGTCTCGATGATCTCTGTCGGTCCCATGGGGAGCGGGGCCGCAAGGTCTCACGATTCAATCCGGTCGAACCTGACGTCTATGGGGCGTTCCTCTGGTTATTGTCGTCTCATGCGGAAGAATTCTCTGCCGCGACAACCGTCACGGCGTCGTTATCCTTCAAGGCAAAGCCGCCCCGCACCACGAAGTATTCCCCTTCATTGAGTCTGGAGAAGAGCTTCCAGAGGGCAGTCTGGAAAGTGGATTCTTTTGAGAACGTGCCTCGGTGCCTGTCCCAGGCACTCCCGGCAGCAGCCACCGGACAAGCTGCCAATCCCCGCGAATCCAACGGTGCCGGCGGCTGACATCGGCATGATAGCTGGATGGATATTCCTCTTACAATTGCGCATTGCTCAACAACTTCCCCGCGTCACATGTCGCAACCGTAAAAAAATTATTGGGAAGCCAAAAAAAAAATAACCAATCGAGGCAGAAGTACAGATCACCAATCAACAGGAAGCAAATAACAAGCTGCCAGCCTTCCTGGGAAATAGGTTTCAGGAAGTGAAATCCAGAGCTAGTCAAGCCTCAGGCTAGCTCTGGAATCTAAATGAGGCAAACAAAATAGGAGATCGTCATGCAACAGAACCAAACGAACACCAACAACTATGGCCCAGTCACATTCCAAACCGTTGACCGGATCCCCGGCGGAATTTTCTTCGGTGGTGATTCCATCCCAGCAGGCAGCTTTCACGGTGGCGATTCCATCCCGGCGGGAAGTTTTCATGGTGTCGATTCTGACCCATCGGGCACATTTCATGGAACGGGAGCGAAATAGCCGCTAACTCCAAAGCCGGTCGGTGCCCAATCATCGAGGGTAGGTAACCGGAAGAAAGGCCGAACCAGTCAGGCGGGGGTGTTTCCGTCCCTCCGCCTGACTACACCATCCAACCTGGTGTTACCGATTTTTGAGGGAATCCGACCAAAACGAAAAGAAAAATGACCATTTTCCAGGTTATCCAGACAACTGATTATAAGGCAGCACGTAACACGCTGACCATCTTCCTGGAAATGGGTTTCAGGAAGAAAATCCAGAGCCTGCTAGATCTCGGGCTGGCGCTCTGGGGGACTAAACGAGAGGCAAAAGGAGAGTATATATGGACCCGCTTACTTTAGGACTCCTTGGACTTGGCGCTTACCTTATATCTCGTGGCGATCGGTTCACATATAGGAAAAAAATGGAGCTTGGCGAGCATACTTTGACGGAACCCCACCATCTCAATCCCATGTGTTAAATGACAGCGATGGCTACTACGTTTGCTGGAATTAGCACCGGTCGATTTTTTTTATTGTTCATAGATGCAGTAAATGCTAAAAAGAGAATAAGAAAATAATTCCCCTAAAGGGATTTTGACGGAGCGACGCATGCCAAAAAGAAAATTGATCACCTTCGATTGGGCCTTGAAGCGACTCTTGCGAAGCAAGGCGAATTTCACCATCCTGGAAGGATTCCTGAGCGAGTTACTCAAGGACGATATCAGAATATTGGAGGTTCTGGAAAGCGAAAGCAATAAAGAGGACCGCAGGGACAGGCTCAACCGGGTGGACCTCAAGGTCAGAAATAGTAAAGAGGAAATCATCATCATTGAAGTGCAGTACGAAAGAGAATTTGACTACCTGCAAAGAATTCTCTTCGGAACCAGCAAGGTGGTCACCGAACATCTGGATGAGTCTGATCCGTATGGCAAGGTAACCAAGGTTATCTCAGTGAGCATCCTTTTCTTTGATTTGGGCCATGGAGAAGATTATGTTTATCATGGCACGACAACGTTCAAGGGATTGCACCGGGACGATGAATTACGCCTCAACGCACAACAACGGCGGTTATTCGACAAGGAACGAGTTGCCGAGATTTTTCCCGAATATTATCTCCTGAAGGTGAATCAATTCGACAATGTGGCCAAGAATACCCTGGATGAATGGATTTATTTTCTAAAAAACGAGGAAATCAAGGATGAGTTCAACGCCAAAGGCCTGAAAGAGGCAAAGAATCTGCTCGACATCATGAAGCTGCCCGAGGAGGAACGGCGAGCGTATGACAGCTATGTAGACGATTTGCACTACCAGGCCAGCATGTACCTGTCATCATTTGTCGTCGGTAGGGAAGAAGGACGTGACGTGGGACGGGAAGAAGGACGGGAAGAAGGGCGGGAAGAAGGCGAGACGAGAAAGGCGATTGCCATCGCGATAAACCTTATGGATATTCTTGATGATGAAACCCTTGCTGTCAAAACCGGATTACCCCTTGAAGAGATTGCTCGTTTGCGGGCTCAAGCTGGCGAAGGGGAGAAGCGGTGAAACTTCCATCTCACTGCCCCTTTGAACATCTTGACCAGCAGGGCAAAACGTCTCTTTTCCTGAACGGGAATATCCTGCTCGTCAACAAGAAAGCCTTCCAGCCGGTGTTCGTCCCATTCCAGGAGGTCATCCACCCCGCACACATCTCGCCGTATTCATTGATGAACCAGGGCAGTGGATCATCTTCGGAAAGCCAGTAAAGGTAATTGAGGGTAAGGAGGCGTAGTATAAGCCGGCTTAATGGGGCAACGGGGGTATCCATTCCTCTCTCGTACATACATGAGACCGTCCCTACTCATTGATGGCAGGCCAGGTACTCCTCCCTGGTATCGGCTGGCACCCCTCCGGGGTGCTGATGTTACTTGCTGGCAGCCGGTGGTATCGATTCGCTTAACCACCGGCTAATGGCTTTGAACCCTCCGGGTTCTCAATCCTTAACTTGCCCCCTCGTATAGCCTAGTTCCGTATCCCGGAGGGATTAAAGCCATTAGCCGGGGATTGAGGCCACCGGCCGACATCCCCGGAAACCCGACGGGAGGGAAGCCGACCCTGGCAGGGGTCGAAGCCGCAAGCTCACGTTGACCAATGGTTTACGAGAGAGGATTGGATACCCCCTTGGGGCAAAATCAAAGGAAGATGCAGCAAGCCCCATAAGCCGGCTAGCAATCCGCTTCACGGGGTGATGGCCCTGGACCATGAACATCAGGAGCCGGTCATCAAGGTCATGTAGCCGGACAAAA
>CAZDYX010000084.1:0-10893 GCA_964509775.1 uncultured Desulfobulbia bacterium
CCTGTTCCATGCACTGAGAGTCGAATACGTCAACATATAAACTGAACATAGCGCTAAAATCAGATGGTAAACTGTGTCACTGCGTTACTAAGGATAACTTTGTTGTTTTGATTAGACGTAACAAGGATGGCAAAATAGAAATATTACGAGATAGTGAGGGCAACTATATTGTGCCCATAGGAGAAAAGCTGAAAGATATGAATAAAAAGATTACTGGTGTTCAATCCGTACTAGCTAAAGAAACGCCTGATGGTAGACTATCATCATTGCCAAAATAATCTTCATGTTTGTAAGATGGGTTTTAGTGCGATTCGCATTTCCTACGATTCAAATGGTTTTTTTCATAACAATCTAATCAACCGGACGCCGAGACCGGTTGCGGTTTTATTCGGGCACCCTTGGCGGCGCCGGTTATCAGAGCGTTAGGCAATCGAATTGAGAAATCGTGGTCTGTCCCCTATTTCTCGCTGGACTTCCCTCGTATGTATTCCACTCTGTCCGCAATTGATCAACCAACAGGAGGACTTTCATGAGCAACAGTTTTTTCAACAGTGCACTCTCATCAAGTATTTCGGATTTCTTCGGAGATGCAGTCGGTATCACAGTCCCGGATGTTGCCGTCCCGGATGTGTCGGGACAGGCCGCCTATCCCACGAATATGGAGCCGGCGCAGTTTGATACCCTTACGGGCGAGGGGCTCGATGACACGGAACGATCTATCTATCTTGCTTGGATGGCTGCCGGAACCTATATCAGCGGCGGCGCTTGGGCCGGTATGGTCGACGGCTTCTTAGACGGTATTCGATTCGTATGGGATAACATCATCCCCGATGACTGGAAAGCTCACGGAAAAAGGGATTATCTCTACTCGACCGTGGCTGAAGCATTACTCATGGGCGATGCAACCTACCGAACGGAAAAATCCAAAATGCTCAAGGCCGGCGTTCCTGCCTGGAGAGCATTTCCCACTACCGGGCTCATGGGCACATGCGAGATCGTAGACCTCACCTATTGGACCTTACAAATTACATGGAATTCCGTACTTTCCAAGTTGCGTAGATCTCTGAACCAACTCGACCAATCGGTGCCGAATAATCTTACATTCGGTAGCCGCTGGCATGCAGCACTAAAAAACCACGGGTTTTTTACCAGCCGGATGTGGAATGATAGCCTGATGCGCGGTTTTTCGCTCGGTCACGAAGAGGAGAACTTTAAAGTAGGCTGGCACACCTGGACAGACGATCCTGATCAGGAGGACATTGAGTATTTTGCGACGCAGCTTAGCGCATTCATCAATGACAACAGGATCCGTGATCTTCGAAACGCCGCAAAGGAGATCATCGATTTCCTATCGTACCTCAAAAAGGAAGATGCGCGCGAGTTCCTCCCGGTGATTATCCTCGATGACGATTACTGGCAGGAGAACTGGCGTTGGTGCAAGCATTGTCGCGGATTGTTTTTCGCCGGACACAACGATGGGGTCTGCCCCACGAATGGCCGTGGCCATGACAAGAGCGGCAGCGGCAATTATTCACTCAATTACAACGAGCCAAAAGCCCCGGATCAGCATAACTGGCGCTGGTGCAAGAAGTGCCAGGGGCTGTACTTTGCGGGCAGAAATCGCAATGTCTGCCCGGCAGGCGGCGCCCATGACGGGAGCTCAAGCGGCGATTACATAATGCATGAGAGAATCGATGGCTGGAACGTCAAGTCCCAGCTCAATTGGCGCTGGTGCAAGAAATGTCAGGGACTCTACCACCTCCATAGGACCGACAATGGGCACTGTCCAGCCGGCGGAGACCACGATGGCAGCGGCAGCCGCCACTACGTATTGAGAGTGGTTAGCGACGACGATGAGAAGCCACCGATCATATATTAAGGATTGGGACACTACTGGCTACTCTCGTAGCCCACAAGGGCGGGTTAGCGTACTCGCGTAACCCGCCTTCCCGTTCTGCTCCCAGTTTTCCAGCGTGCGGGGATTGGTGCGCAGGTAGCGGGCCAACAAGGAACGGGACAGGTTCAGCCTGACTAAGGGAGCAAGTAGGGGTCGGCAAGTAGGGGTCGCATCTTGATCTTGAATTGTGAATTGACAATTCTAAAAGGAGATAATTCAGCAGATTAGAAGAAAAGAAAAAGACGGCGAAGTGTAGCTTTTGCCTAACCAGTCGCTGGAGCTGACTCGCTTCGCTCGCAGCTCAGCTTGCCGTTAGCAACGTTGAACTGAACATGGTTCGGCGGATTCACTATCACAATCTTTATTCATGAAGGGAGGGACTTGTTATGTTGAAGAAGGTTATTGGTATCGTTTTCTCTGGCTTGTTTGTTTCGTTGATAGTTGGCTTGTCGGCGTATGCTGCCGACAATAAGTTTTTTCCACTGAAAGTCGGACAGGAGGCTGTCTTCAATGTCCGAAACAATGCGGGACAAACATGGCAACAAACGTGGAAAGTGTCTGGTATGACTGTAATTCCACCAACACGGATTTACTATGCAATCGACATACTAGAGGATAAACCTGGCAAGTTAAGGATGTCCGCTGGCCGATCAACAACAACCGCCCTCTTTGGTTATCACGGTTTTGGTCGAGAAGTTATTTCGTTGCAGAACGGCCCCGTCGGCACAACATGGACTTGGACGGCAGACAATGGGGAAATCAGAGTGGCAACTATTGAGGCTATCGAAACAGTAACCGTTCCAGCCGGAACGTATCAGGGATGTCTCAAGGTACATAAGATATGCACAAACTGCGATGAAGTTACTGATTGGTATGAATGGGTGAAGCCTGGCTTCTTCCTCGTGAAGACGGTGGATTATTCTGAGGATGATTATGCCCCATTGACGTATGAACTAAAAAGCTACACCCCTTGATCTGACTTCACAACCCATTAAGGATTGACCGGATGTCTTTTTGTCCGTGTCAATCCAACGTTAGCAAAATAATAAGGAGGAATTTACCATGGAAAAGTTAAAGGTGGCCCCAACAATTAGCTTAATTAGTTTCTTTGCCATACTGTTTCTTCTGACGTCTGTAGGGTGGGCAGGACAGTACAAACTAACGTGTGGCGATCAAAAAACCATTACGAAATCCCTTAAAAAACTAAAGCCTGGCGATACCCTGTTCGTAAGCGGTACCTGTCAAGAAAATCTGCTTATACCAGAAGAAGTGGTCAATATCATACTGGATGGCCAAGGGGCGGCTACTATCGCTCCTGTGGATTCCAGCCAGAATACTCTTAACATAAGAGGAAGAGGGATTACGATCAAAGGGTTTACTATAGTTGGGGGATATCGGGCTGTCGCCTTGCAAAATGGTGGCGCTGCTATCATTAGTGGAAACATAATCCGTGAGGCTCAGACTTTTGGAGTTCAAATAAGCCGAAATAGTTTTGCTAGGGTTTTGGGCAACACTATTCAAGAAAACCAAGAGGACGGTATAAACGTGAGATTGGGAGCAAGTGCTGATATTTTCGATAACATGATTACGGAGAATCGTGACGGGATCAATGTAGATTCCAGCGGAGCAGCAGATGTAAGTGGAAACCATATAGTCAGCAACACTCGGGATGGGGTTCATCTGCGGGACAATTCCCATATTAGATTTTCGGCCGACCCCGATAACACAGAAACCAACGTAATTGAACTGAATGGAGAAAATGGGGTTAATTGCGCGCGTGGCGGTACAATGAGTGGAAATCCGGTTGACTTCGGAGGAGGGAACACAGGAGGAAACAAGAACATCGCCACCAACTGTATTGTAGCGGACGGTGTCTTGCCTTAATGAAAGAAAGTGTTCTTGTGGTTGCCAGGCTGCACTTGCTGGGCCAAGGTTAGTTCCTGTTTTCGGCTCCCTGTTTCGCGAAAGGAAATCGAGAAATTTATGGCGGTAAGAAAGTTTAGTCGCGGGCGCGAATGCGCGTCGGTTTAGAAACTCGCCTGAATCAAAGGCAAAAAACAAAGGTGATGGTCTCGTAAAAAGTCCCAAAATGGCTATTTCTCCAGAATCGGCTCCAATGATTTCAATAACTTACAAAGCCTTTTTCCCCGTTTTTCGACTTTTTACGAGACCATCAAAGGTGGCTTTGCCTGGCTTTTTCTCATTGCCGGCATCCTTGGCGCGCGAAAGGAAATCGAGCAAAGCGGAAGATATTCATCATCAGAATTGCTAACAAGGCACTCCAGCCGACGCCGGGAAGCCGCCTTGGCTTACGAACGCGCCCCTGGCGGCGCGGCTTACCGGAACGTTAGCACAAAAAAATATCGAAATATTAAGATATTGCAATAGCATTATCAATGCTATAATCAGGTGATTAAAAATGAACCAGACAATTTATGTTGAGACAACCATCATTAGTTACTTAACCGCAAGACCGAGTAGAGATTTAATTGTTGCAGCACATCAACAAATTACGCAAGAATGGTGGGAAACTCGACGCAAGAATTTCGATTTATTTATCTCAGAGCTTGTTATTCGTGAGGCAGGCGCAGGAGACAAAATGGCAGCCCAAAGGCGGCTCGCGGCCTTAACCGAGATCCCCCTAATCGAATTAAATGAAGAGATATTGTCCTTGGCAAACAATCTCATCGTCGAGGGGCCTATTCCCGAAAATGCAAAAGAGGATGCACTCCATATCGCTTTGGCCACTGTCCATGGGGTTGATTATATTTTGACATGGAATTGTCGTCATATTGCCAATGCCGAGATGCGCACGGCGGTGTCGAATATCTGCATTTCTCAAGGATATCAACCGCCTATTATCTGCACACCTGAGGAACTTATGGGAGATTAATCATGTGGAAGGATCATATTGTTGAAGAAGTTAGGAAAGCCCGCCAAGAACATGCAGCTCGATTTGGCTATGATCTAAGGGCTATCTATAACGACCTAAAAACCACTGAAAAACTAGGAGGCCGCAAGGTGGTATCCTTACCACCAAAGAGGTTGAAAAAAACAGAAAATCCAAATGAAAAACGCTAACCAGGCACTGCAGCCGACGCCGGGAACGGCCTTGGCTTACGAACATGCCCATGGCGGCGCGGCTGAGCTTGGTCGTTGGGGCACAAGATAGGCTTTGGGAAAACAAGCAAGCTTTTTAACAAAGGCAGCTTATATCAAATTAAATAAAGAACAAAACTTCCACCGTTGTCGTCCAACATTAACTCAAAAAAATAACTAATTGGAGGAGTTATGTCACAAACTTTCAATCCACCCAACACAGCATCCGGCGGGAGTGTCTCTCCGTTTGGATCAGCGCCAGGGCGCAGTAGTAGATTTAGTCGCAACCAAGCAAAGTCCGCCTGGCTTGTTTTTTTAGGTTTACTGCTCCTGATGGTATCGCCTGTGTCGGCGCTGATGCCAGCACCTGATCTAAGATTTCTTCAGGTGACTCCCTCCCGCATCCCCACCGGAAAACCTGTTAAAGTAACTGTTACTCTGCGCATCCCAGTCCCGGTCCTCAACGAAAATGGCCCCCCGGCGGTTCTCACCCTGCATCGCTTGGATGCCAGTGCCAATACGCCGGTTGCAAAGCTTGCAGTCTTCTATGATGACGGTAGGCAAGGCGATGAAGTGGCGGGCGATGGCCTGTATACTGCCCAAACGATGTTAACCGCCCAAAAGGCCACAACGATCGCACTGGCGGCGATCGCCACTTTCCAGAATCCAGACGTAGAGCCGCTATCGTCGCTGCAAGCCTTTATTGAGGCAAAGTCTGGCGCCTCCCTGGCCGGGCCTTGGGCCGTGGTCGAGGGGCAGCGTGTGGTCTTCCGGAATAAGGACGGCTCGACAATAAGTGAAGAAAAGGCCAGCGACATGGCTGCTAAAAAAACGGCAACTGCCGCTGCCCTCCCTGGCGTTCCATTGTTCAAGTTTGATCATGCCGTTACCTCTCCGGATCAAACCCATGTCGGTATCATTGGATCTTTGCAACAAATTTCCCAGAATGCCTCGGCACCCAAGGAAACCCAAGCACTATCCGGCTGGGAATTTCGCTATCAGGATTATTCCGGCATCCTGTGGACAAAGACTACCACTAATCCAGAGCGCTATTTTTTTATCCCCCGCGGCCCAACCCTGATCTCGGAGGACGGCAGTCGAGTCGTGCTGCTGGAAGTGGAGGATGTAGTTAATAAAAATCCGGTGCTTTGGGTGTATAACCAATCCGGTGCAATATTACTGGAAGAAAAGGTTGATCTGCTTTCCGTGGATGACGCCTTGATTTCACGGAATGGCCGTTATCTCCTACTTAAAGGGTGGATTGAGATACCGACAGGGGGGGTCTGGGAGAAGCTGATTGTAATCGACCTTGACTCTCCGACCGTGCGGTGGAGCGAACCCTACAGACAACCTGGCGAAAGTATAACATCCGCTGGAATCTACGAAAATCAGGCCGGCGGCTTTGATGTTGTGTTGAACGGCATCACTCGTTACAGCTTTCCGCGCTAAGGAGCCAGATCATGAATAATAAAAATTATATCATTTTTCTCGTAACCTTCCTGGTATCCTTGGCAACCTCCTTGGCCCACGCCTTTTCACCCCCAAGCGTCCCGCCCGCTTTATCTCCCTATTCAAAGACCGCTCCTTCCTGGCAGGTAAGCAGCGCCTTCGGACCACGAGTTACCACTGGAAGCTTGTTCCACGGAGGAATCGACTATAGCCAACAGACCGGAGATAATGACAAAGGGGTCATGCTCAAAGCCCGAGAGGGGGCAGATATAATAACGACCCAGACAAGCGGCATCAAATACATTACTCTCCGTAATTCGACCACGGCTAACAAGCTTGATTATATGCATATATTTGATGATCAGCCTTTACCAATCACCCTGGCCAATGCCAATGTGACGGCGGCGGGATACTCGAAAATCGTGCTTAACTCAATTGTAAATGATAACAAAACAGGATACTGCGGCGAGATTCGTTTCTATCAATATGCCAAGGGCAAAAAACATCAAATAAAAAAACTGCTAACTATGCCGGAATGCGCCAGCAGGGTTTTTTCCGAGGGTGGCAATACGGTACAAGCCCAAACGACCGTCGTGGCCGAAGAAGACATCGCGCCGCTGGGGACGTCCGGTGGCGTTGCGGCACACCTTCATTTACAATTGAATGACGGGAACGATAATGTGCTCGCGTTAATGGAGGGAGTAAACCAAGGGTTGATCACAGGGGCGACGGCTCGATACACGCTGAGGCTCAATCATGATTCTTTCAACCCGGACTCGGTAGCCGCCATGACTGCCGGGCCAGGCTTTGCCATTGAGGTGACTGAGAACTCTCTCGTCCCATTCCTCGACACAGTGCAGGTCAAAGCTCCAGTAGCGGGTGGGACATGGACAACAACCAATTTCTCCTTCGGTGGCAGAATTGGCGCGGGCAAGGAAAACATGAATGTGCTGGACAATCTGGACTTGGAAACCGGTAGCCCAACACCGGCGGTTAAGCCCGTATCATGGGGCGAATCGGGTACAGCCAGAAAGATGTGGTTCTTCATACCGTATTCGGCGGCCGCCTTTGCACAACTGCCTATTGGTGACTATGAGCTGCAGATAAACATCACCACGGTGTACGGCGAGATATCTTCCTACACAATGCCATTTACCATCAATGACCCGGTTGACCACATTGAGATCATTGGGCCGCTATCGGTCGGGACAGGGCAGTATACCGATTTATTAACCGCGAACGCCTACTCGGCAAACAACGTCAAAATCGATATACCTCCCAATGATTTCCTGTGGACCTCGTCAACGCCTAACTTGCTGACCATTCCAATAAATGGCAACCCAGTCCAGGGATTGGCAGGAAGTACCGGAGGGTCAGTGCTCATCATGGCCACAGATAGGATATCCGGGATTAAGAGCCCGGAGAAACGGATATACATTGACCCATGCAAACAGGCCACCGTGATGTGGCAGGGCCGCGAGTGGCAGCGTTGTGGAACTAATCCTGGTGATCAATCGGATTTGTATTACGCCAGCGAATACTGCGAGGCTTTAACTGACGGCGGCCATACCGACTGGCGCCTGCCAACCATGGAGGAGTTACGTTCCCTGATCGTGTGCCCCAACGGCACACAGGTTATAGGATATGAAGATAATCTTTATAGTGACTGGGAAACATGTCATAACACACTGCAACCATCTTTTTGTCAATATGGGGAACCGTTACCATATGAACCCTATTATACGCCGACCATTGATCCTTCTTTTGGATGCTCTCTTCAATGTTATTGGACATCCACTACATATACCAATTGTCGCGGTTTTGAAAATTCGTGGATCGTCCAGTTCTTCAATGGTCACGTGGTCGCAGCTGGAGACGCCTCAGTAAATGGTTGTTTGGTACGCTGTGTCCGTTGATGGCCGTAAGAGATGTTGGAGGCAAATAGACTCCGGGAAAATAAATTAGCTTTTTAACAAAGGCAGCTTCGATAAAGAACAAAACTTCCACCGGCCTTCAGCAGAAGCGCCAGCCCGATTTGCACTACGCTTCGGGAAAGGCCGGAAGAACAAAAATAAGGTGGCACCGGCCTTCTAGGAAAACGCAAGTTCAACCAGCTCTACGCTTTGGCAAGCTCTTGAAAATGGTTGCCAGTTCAAATGGTCCTTGGCTTGCGAATAGGCCAGAAGGCCCTTGGCACCCGAAAAGGCCAAAACCAAGGGACCCCCAACCAGGCACTGGAGTGGACGTCGGGAACTGGGCGTTCTGGCTGGCGGCAAAGCCCTTGGCCCGCCGCCACTCACCTTGTCTGTTGGCACAAGAGAGCCATGACAAGGTAGCGGTGCAAAATGAGTGAAATAATGATTGTGAAAATAGTTAATAAGCATAGTTTAACAGACTCCTCCTCTGCTAATAAAGATTTGGCCTACTGGCTGACTAAGACTGCCGAGGAGAGGGTGGCAACAGTAGAATATTTGAGAAGGCAATATCATGGAAGTTCAACCAGACTTCAGAGATCTGCTCGCGTTCTTCAACAAGCATCAAGTTGAGTACATCCTCGTGGGAGGATATGCTTTGGCCTTTCATGGCGCGCCTCGTTACACTGGCGATATGGACATATTCGTCAAAGCCAATTTTTTGAATGCCTCACGCATCATCGCGGCTCTTCATGAATTCGGTTTTGGCTCTGTCGGTCTGACAGTAGCAGATTTTGAGCTACCGGATATGGTCGTCCAGCTTGGTGTGCCTCCAGTCCGGGTGGATATCGTAACCTCACTTACAGGCATATCATGGGAAGAAGCTTATGCAAATCGTGTGGCGGGCAACTATGGGAATGTTCCGGTATTTTATATTGGACGAAAGCAGTTCATTTCCAATAAGAAAGCTACGGGAAGAAAAAAGGACCTCGCTGACCTAGAAGCCCTTGGCGAAGAATAGTGTTGGTCGGCTCTGCCGGCAATTGCCACGTTTTCGTAAGGTTAAGAGTCAGCAGGCGATTGGGAGCCTGCGAGTTCAAGGCCTGCGGGCTTTGGTTTCACCTCGCTGGCGATAGCATGGCCAAAGTCAAAAACGGAAGAAGGATCAAATCAGAGGGGTGCCAACAGGCGCTGCACCGACCGCGAGAACGGCTGTTACCTTAGCTGCTAAAGCCCCTGGCGCGGTCGGGTGAGCTTGATCGGCGAGAACGACGATGAAGAAACAGTAATGATATGACCATCAACTTTCAGTGCAAAAAGTGCCGCAAGGAATTCGATTGCGACGTGGGCAAGATAGGGATCAACGAAAAGACCATGCGCCCCAATTTCGAAAAACCCATTCTTTGCCCTAGGTGCGGGGCTCGCAAGATCGACGAAGTGTTGCTTACAGAACTCGGTCAGAGCCAGATGACCGACGCAACTTGGAACCTTTGAGGGCAGGCAGAGTAAGAAAAAACAAAATCGCCAACAAGGCGCTCCACCCGACCGCGGGAACGGTCTTGGCTTACGAACGCGCCCTTGGCGGCGCGGCTTAATTGTGTCGTTAGGCGTCATTGCATACAAGAAAAGGAGGTCAAAATGAAAAATAAATCAATTAAGAACAAGGGTGATAAATCAGCATTAGATCAGGCCGGCATGAGTAATACACACTATTTTGACGATGATGAGATTATCATCACACCACCTGGGCAAACCGATACACCCGTTACCCCCCCCGGGCCAGATTCCGGAAGTCCCTCAGCCTACGGACACTGGCCTTATCCCGCAAGTCCCTCAACCTACGGGAGGGGTAGTCATAGCCGGAAAGACTGATACTCCTAAAAAAAGCTTTTCTAATGACGCGAGGAAGACAGTCGTCGAATCGGAAGCCGCAACTCTCAGGAAGCAAGCACAACAGTTGCGTGCCGCAGCAAAGACTTGCAGCTTCAATATTGCTAACCTTGGATGGTCGTGGTGTTACGTTGCAGTTCCGTTCGAGAATAACAGGGAGATTACAATTAAGGAAGCCGTGAGATATGCAAAAGAACTTGACCAGAAGGCTTTGATGACAGCGATTGATGCTGCAATCCGGACACCGGGGGCCACTGGTCCACTGAGCTGTAATCTGTTTGCTGGCGCTGTTGGAAAAGAACTGGATATACCCTATTTCCGGAACCCGATAGACGACGATCACCACATGGCTGACAATATGTACGATTTCATATCTGGCGCTGTAAACTCTTCTGCCAGCGGGTGGGTAAATCTCGATGAGGATAGGGTCCAAGATATTGCTGATGAAGGCAGGTTTGTTGTTGGAGTTGCCCATTCCACAACATCCAAACATGGACATATCGTCATTGCTGTGTCTTCAGACCTGCCAAAAGCGAACGACCATGGAAGAAATATTCCGTGCGTGCTAGATGGGCAGCATGCAAAAGAGAGTGTCCTTCCGGCAAGCCTGTATAGCGCAAAAAAAAATGTAACCCACACTTAAAT
>CAZDYX010000085.1:0-10841 GCA_964509775.1 uncultured Desulfobulbia bacterium
GCCGATCTGTTCGACATCATGCAATTGCCGGATCTCCTCGGTTCGGGGCCCGATTTCAAGGATCCCGCCCCGCCGCTAACAGGCGTACTGGATGGTGTGAAGGGGGCCATGTCCGGTCTTGGCGGGATATCCAAAACACTAACAGATCTTTTCGGCGCGGGGGGCTAGGATATGCCGACCCTCTTCGAGCAGATAGAATCGGGCCTTTCCGAAACACCCTTACGGTGAACATATCGGTCCAGACGGGTAACCTCGGCAAAGTGGCGGAGACGGTAACCGGCCTGATCAACAATCCCCCCACAGGAATTAGTGATCTGCGGCGGCTTCTGGGTGAGCTACCCCTTCCCGACCTCAGTATCGGCAGCGACTTTGTCAAGACCCTGGGCTCCTTGGAACAAGCGGTCCCTACTGACCTCTCCGGGGTGACCGGCGAGTTGACCGGCAGGCTGGAAGGGTTGAAGGGGAGTATCGGGACCGGGGTTACGTCGGTTCTGAAGAATCTCCTGGCGGCGCTGGATGCTGTTGGGCGGCTGTCACAGCTCAATTTCAAGTGCGAAGAGGATGGGGGTACAGGAGCAGCAGCAACCCCGGCGCCGGCACCGGCATCGGGAGAAAGCGGAGCAGGGGCTTCAGCGGCTGCCACACCCGCATCACCCCTCCCCTCAAAGGCCAAAGTGGATGAGGTCAACTCGGCGCTAGATCTCCTCCCCAACCCCCTGAATGTAGAAAGCTTCCTCGGCTGGCTGGATAACTCCCTGAAATTCCCCCAGAGGAAGTCCCTTCTGCCCCGCTCCATCCCGCTCCTAGATGATCTGCACGACCCGCTGGAGACCCTCTTCGCTTGGAAGGGGATGGATTCAACCGGGGTCAGGGATCATCTGGCAACAACCATAAATGACACGGCTCTTTTCCTGACCGGGGTGGTAAGGGGGGACCTGGAGAGGCTGGTGGCGACCATTGACGACCTTTCGGGGAAGCTCCCTAAAGATTCACTTAAGCAGATTGCGGTCGGTCTGACAACCCGTCTCGGGGAGCTGAAAAGCGCCATTCAGAGCGGCATTATTTCCGGTACAGGGGGTGCTGTTGCAGAGATGAACACCCTCCTGGATCAGTACGGAACTCTTTCTATAACCATGTCGGCAAACCTTCTGAATAGCCTGGATGGAGTAAACAGAAACCTCGACCGGATTGCCGATGACCTGTTGGACGGCATGGACAGGGCTTCTGCGGCACTGATTCCTAACGACTCTCTCGGTGTACTGGGTGGATTTGTCGCACCGGTCGGCCCGGCACTCACAACCGCTATGGCAGAGGTGGAGGCGTGGCTTGCCTGGCTCATCGATTGGCTGAAAGAGCTGACGGACAAGATCGACCTGAGCGCAGTGCAGACCCCCCTGAAAACGGTTGCCGACGGCGTACGTTCAGCCCTGGACGGCCTTGACAGCGTCCTCTCCGCGGTAGCCCTGGAAACCCGCAAGCTCTTCACCCAAGTCGAAGGGCTCATTGACGGAATCGACACCAAGGCTTTGACGGATGAACTGGACCGGGCGATCGACAAGTTCGGTAAAGAGCTTGTCGATAAGCTGAGGGAACTTTTCAAGCCGGTTCAGGAGCTGGTCACCAAGGCGATCGACAATATCGACAAAGGAGTGGCTGCATTCAAGCCGGAGGAGATCGTAGTCGCCCTGAAGGATGTCATCGGCAAGCTGGCCGGGGTGCTGCAGGATCCGGCCATAGCCAACGCCATGAACCGGATCCGGGAGGTGTTGGAAAAGGCGACGGAGGAGCTGAAGGCGCTATCATTCTCCCCCCTCACCGGGCAGGTGGTAAGCGGCATCGGCGAGGTGACCGCTACTCTCCGAGGCATAGATACATCCAAGCTGAGCACTGCTCTACAGCTCGCCCTTCAGGGGGCCCTGGCCATACTTCCCGAAAACCTGACGCCGGTTACTGATCCGTTGCTGGACGAATTCGGCAAGCTTATCGACGAAGGGCCGATCCCACTGATCGAGAAGGTCAAGGCACAACCGGAGCGGCTCCTGGCCACGGTGAAAAGATTTGAGCCGGCAACCCTTCTTGGGGATGTCCTGTCCGGTCCGTTCAATGATCTGATCGGACAGATGGAGGCCTTCAAGCCGGGGAACCTGCTGAAACCGGTTTCCGGCGAGCTGGAAACCTTGAAGGGGAGGCTCAGAGGGAACGCAAATCCGGGCAAACTGATTCAGCCCCTGGAAGCGCCGTTCAATGAGCTTCTGCTGGCGTTTGACCGGTTGAAGCCGGAAGAACTGGTGAAGCCGCTGGAGAAGCTGATCAACGATGCAGCCAATGCGATATTGGACGCAATCCCGCTGGATGCGGTTTTTGACGAAGTGGATGCCACCTTGAAAAAGGTGACGGACATAATAGGGTTGGCAGATGCCCTGACATTGCTGTTGGAGCGGATTCGCGGCCTGGTCAACGGATTTGCCGACTCATCGGCCCAGATGGATACATTTCTGGACGGGATTCTCGTCAAGGTGGAGGGGATAGCCGATACCTCCACCCTTGATCTGGCCCTTTTGGGTCTGAACACGGCACTGGACGGAATAAAGAGCGTCCCCCTTTCGGAACTCTACCAGGGGTCACTCGACCCGCTTGAGGCGGCCCTTTCCGACCTCGATCCCCAAAAGAGGATGACCGGGCTTCTGGAGGGCTATCGGGGGGTATCCCGCATTGCCCTGGATGCACTTCCCGCCTCGCCGGAAAAAACTGCCATCCAGGGGGTGCTGGCCCGCTTCGATCCGCTTCAGCCTGCATTCGGCGCACCCTTCGCGCTCCTTGCCGAC
Source organism: uncultured Desulfobulbia bacterium (assembly GCA_964509775.1). Lineage (GTDB taxonomy): Bacteria > Desulfobacterota > Desulfobulbia > Desulfobulbales > CAZDYX01 > CAZDYX01. The sequence goes on from CAZDYX010000085.1 coordinate 2,826, forward strand.
TGGCAGGAAGCCCTGAAGAAGAGCCGGGATAAAGTAGGGGCGATCTTTGCCAACTGGGATGACCGCTACCACGCATCCGATGGTCCCTTTGCCGGACTCCGCACCCTGGAAACCACACCTTCGACCCTTAAGGGTTACCTGAAAGATGCCCTAGAGCCACAGTTTACTACTCCCCTGAAGGCGCTCTTCGGGATTCCGGAGCCGGTCAGCACTTTGCTAGGCTCGATTCTGACTAAATTGCAGGAGGTGGTGAACAGCCTGAAGGCGAAGGTCGCCGGGCTGCTCCTCGGTCCCGACTCCCTCGGCGCCATCCGGGACACCATGAAAGAGCTGGAAAAACGGCTGCGGGAGTTCAATCTCGGATTTATCACCGACAGTCTGAAGCAAGTATTCGACGAAGTGAAGGGGAAACTGGAAGGGGTGAGCCCGGCACACCTCCGCCAGCAGGTGGAAAAGAGCTTCGACGACATGCTGGCTGTCCTGGAGATTGGGCTTGTTCTTCCGGCGTCCGATCTGGCGAAGCTGGACGCTGACTTTGATAAAGTGATAGACAAACTGAAGCTCCTTGACCCGAAAAAGCTGGTGATCGACGTTGTCCAGCCGGAATTTGACAAGACCATCACCCCGCTTCTGGCGGTGTTTGATGTGACAAAGGTGCTGGACGCCCTGATCGAGCGGCTGAAGGGGCTTGACGGCGAATTGAAGCAGGAGCTGAGTAAGGTGAACGAGGCCTACCAAGGAATGCGGGATGCCGTGCCGCCGCTAAGTATTGGGCTGGAGATAAGCGTGGAATTGCCTTTTTAACGGAGCACCCTTAAATGCCTGCAGCTTCCATATTCATACAGCCCCAGAAACTGCGTCGCGCCGCTCTTCTGGACGGTTCCGCCGCCCTGGTGGACGACCTCCTTGCCCTTGCCGCACGTCTTACGGCGGATCAGGCCAAGGGAGGGGAGATGTTCGTGGTTTTCGGCGAGGCGATGGAAGCTGTTACCGGACGGATGGTGGCCCGCGCGAACCTCGGGATGGCGAATGCGCGGCAGCGGCTGAAGAAGCTTATGCAGCCGCTCCTCGACGGTTTTCAGGGGGTGGGCAGCTCTGTTGCCGAAGCGGATGACGGCATTGCCATCGTCAGGGCGATACTGGAGCTGCTGGGAGGCCTTGCGGAGGGGGCCGGCAACCTGACGATAGAGCATCTGCGTGGCCCCCTTACTGAGGCGCTCGACATCATCGACAAGGATTTCGGGCTTACCGGGAGTTTTATCGAGGAGCAGGTCTGGGCACTGATTGACGACCTGATTGACCGGCTGGAGAAGATTCCGCCGGAGTCCGATCCAGTTGTCAGGGATAACCGTCGTGCGGCCATTTCCGTGCTTCGCCGGGTGAACCGGCAGATGCGAAACGAGTTCACCTTTCCCCATCTTTCCGCCGACACCATTGCCGGTGCGCTCTTAAGCTGGCTTAGGAGGAGCGGCATTGAACGGGTTACGAAGAAGATCGCCTGTGTAGGGAAGGAGGCCGGCAAGGGGGTGACGGCCCTGGAGGATATCCTGAAGCTGGTCCCGACGTTCTCCTTCGGCACCCGGAGCGTGGGGGCGGCTGAAGCGGCGCCGGCGCGGAAGGAATTCTGCTGGTACGCCACCTGGCTTCTGGGTGACAAGGATACCGATGCCCTGAAAAGAGCGGAGATAGAATACCCCACCTGGATTCTTGCCGCCCTCCCCTTTGGTACCTCAAAGGACAAGATCTGGTTCGACCGTGCCGCTAAGACGATCTACAAAGGGGACAAGATCATCGCTCAGGGGGTGGATGAGTGGAAGGATCTTCGTTCCTTCAACAGGTACTCCTTCAAGCATTTCGAACCGGATACCCTTGAGAAATGGGCCTTCGGCTCGGCGGTGGCCGGAAATATCCTGGAGGCGATCCTTCACCTCGTCTCCCTGGAAGAGGGGGACTACTCCTCGAACAGTGTCAATGCCGCTATGAACACCTTCCTGACCATTTACGAAATCGTCAGGAAAGAGCCGTTGAACGGAACGATAGAGTGGCTGCCGGGTAGGCTGCTGCTGACCCTGTTGGCCTCCCTGGAGGGGATGCCCAAGAAAGGGAATCGGTTCTGGATGTGGGTCACCCTGGTTGGGCCGGATCTGGTCGAGATGGTCATCTACAACTCGCTGGCAGGGTCGGCGCGTGATTTTCTTCTCTCTTCCATGACGCTTCTGAATTTCGACGCACCAGTGCGGCATGAGCCTTTCCCGGACGAAACCCCGGACGACCGCCCGATGAACCGGAAGGAGATAGAGGGGGTTGCGAATATCTTTGTTGCCCTTTTCACAAAATTCCTGGTACTTAGCATGCCGAAGAAAGAGTACTGCCCCCCCTACCAGTCCGGTGAACAGGCTGCCCGCATGTTCCTCCTCTGGGAGCTGCTGGGGAGGATAGGCTTTGGCCTTATGGGTGGATTTGTCGGCACTGTTGCGGCGGAGATCGTCGCCTGGGGCGAGGATTGGCCGGTGCTCGGGAGGAAGATGCTGATGGCGCCGATTCAGGTCTGGAACCCGCTCACCTTCTGGCCCGCCCTCTACATGGACAAGGAGGGGGATACGGACGGCGGGAAGTACAACCCGAGCGGGACGGAGTTCAAGGGGTATCCGGATGCGAAATCCTCCCCCTACACCCTCCCCTATGTGAAGGGCCTCTCCTGCTATGTGGTGCAGGGGAATCAGGGGTTCTGGAGCCATAACTTCATCAACAATTCCCAGATCTACGCCTACGATTTCTCGCTTGATCAGGATGAAGAGATACTCTGCAGCCGCCCCGGTACTGTGGTGGATTTCTTCGACTGGGTGCCGAACGACGAAAAAGTGCTGACCAGTATCCCCTCGACCGTTGTAACGGTGACGGGGGAGACCACCTCCGAGCGGTGGAATTTCATCTGCATCCGCCATGATGTAGATGACAGCGGAGCGCCCGTCTCCCCGGACAAGGTGCATGACCTGGGGGCGGGTGGGGCGGAGTCGGTCACTTTTGCCGTTTACGGCCATGGCCGGACCGGGAGCGTCCGTCAGTTGTTCGCCACCCGAAGGGGTATCCCTCTTGCTACCATCAAGCCGTCAGACATCATCGGGCAAAAGATAAAACGGGGGGAGCCGATCATGCTGGCGGGTAACACCGGGATCAGCTTCCACAACCACCTGCATATGCAGGTGCAGGTGGAGAAACTCCCACGGGAAGGAGGCCCGGCAGCGCCGGTGGCCAATGCGGTGCGTAATACAAACTTTACCATCCCCTATGTGTTTAAGGATGTGACCAACTTCCTCGGAACGGACGGGGTGCCGAAGCATTTCAACTTCTATACGTCATCCACCGTGAGGGTCCCCTGATGCTGAAACCGACCTACTCCGTAACAATCGGCGCCGGTAGCATCAACTCCTCATCCCCCGGGCCTCTGGAGGTCCTGGAGATCCGCAGGGTCACGTCCGGCGGGGCGGATGAGGCCATCATAAGCCTTGGCCGGGTTCCCGCCATCTCTGCTGCTGAGGGGGATGCGGTCAGCATCGAACTGGGTTGGGACGGTAGCAACGAAATGGTCTTTACCGGGGTAGTGGACAGGGTGGAGAGCGGTATTGGGCGCGTGGAAGTGGTCTGTCTGGGGAGCCAGCGGGAGCTGCTGCGCCAGCGGGACAACAAGACCTTCAAAAACCAGTCGGCGGGAGATGTGGTGCAGGCGCTCGCCTCCCAGGCAGGGGTGACGGTGGAAAATGCGGAGGCGGGCATTGACCTTCCGGTCTATCTGGTCGATTCCGGGCGTTCCTTCTACGAGCACTGCTTAGGCCTTGCGCTCAGGTGCGGCTTCGATCTCTATGCAACCGCAGAAGGGAGGCTGGTCTTCGCAAAATTTTCCGTCGCGTCCGCGAACCACACCTTCCGGTATGGAGAGCATATCATAACAGCCGCCATCGAGAAGGGGAAGCCGCTGGACGGGGTCTCTATAGTCCCGGAAAGCCCGGCGAGCAGCTCCGGAGATGACACTGTCTCCTGGTTGGTGAAGGACCCCTCAGGCCATCGTTTTGATGCCGGTGGAGGCGCAGCAAACCTGCTGTTCCGGGACTCCATACTCAGGACAAAGGATGGCGCGAAGATGGCGGCCGAAGGGAGGCTTGCCGTCAGCAAAAGGGGGTCTGTGAAGGGTGAGGTATCTCTCTTGGGCTCTTCACAGGTCCATCCGGGTGGAGCACTGGCTCTGGAGAAGGTTCCTGACCCAGGGATAGACGGCACTTATCAGATAATGGGGGTCCGGCATCGCCTGGACAAAAAATGGGGATTCCGCACCTTCATCTCCCTAGGGGGAATGCCATGACCAGTGGAACCCTCTCGCCCGATCTGGTGGATATCATCCAGGCGATCGTCCGGGCCGAGCTGGACAAAATCCGGATGACGGATGTCGGGATAGTGACCAAGCTCTACCCCCATGAATCGGGGAGTGACAAGAACAACTACGAGTGCGACGTAAAACTGCGGGACAGCGGCCTGGAACTCCCCCGGGTGCAGGTGGCGACACAACGGATCGGCATGGCAGCCATCCCGAACGTGGATGACATGGTTCTCGTCCAGTTCATCGGCGGCGACCCCTACGGCGCGGTTATCACCGGCCGTCTTTACAACGATCAGGACCGGCCGCCGGAGGCCAAGGCAAAGGAGTTCGTCTATGTGAGCCGGGATGATGCCCAATCAGGGGTGCGGCGGGTCCGGATGGAGTTTCCGAACGGCAATACCCTTCTGCTGGATGACGACAAGGTGGTGCTGGAGGTTGGAAAGACAAAGCTCTCCATCAAGAACAGCGGCGATGTGGAACTGACCTCCGAAGCGAAAGTTGTGGTCTTAAGCAAGGGGAACGCCGAGATTTCCAGCGACGGCGACATCAGCCTGGAGTCGGGTGGAAACCTGACCATCAAGGCCCAGGGGGATCTGAAACTGGAAGGGATGACCTTCAGCGCCAAAGGGCAGAGCAGCGCCCAGTTGGAGGGACAGGCCAGCACGACGGTTAAGGGGCCGACAATCAGCATTGCCGGGATGACAAGCTTTTCACCGGGGTAAAGGGGGAAACAGTATGCCGGGACCACCCGTTTCCATAGGCTGCGCCGTGATGGTATCACCCGGGGCAGCGGGCCCCCCTGACATGGGGGTCATCACCCAGATAACCCAGACAGCCGTTACTGCCGGGGGGATGCCGCTGGCGGTGAGCGGTTCCATCTGCCAGATGGTGAACTCCCTTTCCGGGGCCCCCTACCCTCTGGTGATCGGCCCTCTGTCGAGCACCGGCTTTAAGGTGAGCGGCATGGGGCTTGTCCGGATGGGGGACATGATTCCGTCCCCGCCGGGAGTGTTGACGATAATTGGGCCGCCTGCCGCCCCGTATCTGCTGGATAATTCGCCCCCGTAGGGGAGCAAAAACAGATCAATGAAACACGAGGGAGCAATCCGTTACCCACAGAGGTCACAAATGGCATTACAAAAACGAACCGACATTCTGGGCAGTGACCTCCGGGCACTCTACCGGATAACCGATGGTCGTCACGAAGACCTGGATCTTATGCGGAGCAGCCGGGAGGTGCGGGGTGAGCTGTTGCAGGACCTCACCTCTGTTGCGGGTGTGGAGAACGCTGTGCAGGGGGTGATCAACCGTATCAAGACGGTGAAGGGTGAATTGGTAGACCTGGGGCACCCGGAGTATGGCTCCCGCCACCATGAGCTGATCGGGCAGCCTAACAGCGAGAACAACCGGAATCTGGTGAAGCTCTATATCCTTCAGGCACTTGCCCTTGAACCGCGTATCGAGAAAATCATCCGGGCGGATCTGGTCTATGAACGCCGCACCGCGTCGGACAGAGTGGAGATTGACCTGACCCTGACCTTCATCGGCGTCCAGGCGGCCTATAACCTGGTAATCCCTTTCAGCTTTGAGAGGAATATATGAGCTATTCAGCAGAGCCGTACTTACATATTACCGACCAGCTCCTGACCGGCCTGACCGGCGGGGTGGCCAGGGAGGCCCATTGCTTTTTCGCCAATGCCAACAGCTTTGGCTTCGAGGTAGGAGGGGATAAGTTGATCCCCGAATCGGTACGGGTTATCGGGCAGGTGAATGAGGAGTTTTTCGCGTTCCAGGCCGGGCGGGATTTTATCGTTACCCAGTCGGGTACGCTACAGTTCATAACCGATCCGAAAAACACTGGGAAAGCGGCGTCAACCGCCACCTGGCCTGATGAGGCGAGCGAGTTCTTTGTCGGCTATTATCACGACGAGAGCGGCAAGGCGCTGTTGACCGACCGAAATGTCGGGAGCCTGACCCGCACCCTGGCGGAATCCTTTGCCAGAGAGGCTGCTGTCCTCCGGAAGCAGTTGGAGCTGGTCTATAAATCCGGTTTTCTGGAAACGGCAGAGGGGAGCGCACTTGATATGGTGGTGGCGCTCCTCGGGGTGGAGCGGAAAAAGCATGACTATTCCAGCGGCAAGGTTCGCTTCTACCGGGATTCGCCTGCACCTGCGGATATCTATATCCCGGAGGGGACGCGGGTTTCCACCGCCTTAAACCCTCCGGTAAGCTTCATAACCACTGCGGATCGGACCCTTCGGCGGGGACAGCTCTCTGTGGAGGCCCGGATTCGAGCGGAGGTGAAGGGGAATGCCGGTTTGGTGGCGGAGAAGCTGATTACGGTGATCAACAAGACCATGCTCGGCATTTCCGGGGTGCTGAACGAGGCCCAGACCATCCTGGGGGGGTCGGCTGAGTCGGACCGTGAACTGAGGATCAGGACGAAAAAGGTGATGGAGCGGGTTGGGAAAGCGACCCCCCACGCCATTGTCAACTCCCTGACCGATCTGCCGGGGCTGAAGGAGAACGACATCAAGCTGGTGGAGGAACTGCAGCTCCGACCGGGGGTGGTGCAGCTCTTTGTCGCCCGGGATTTCAATGACCAGTCCAATCTCGAACTGGCCAGAGGGATAAGGAAAGGGGTGCTTGAGAGCCGGGCTGCAGGCATCCGGGTGGAGCATAATTTCACCATCCTGCAGGATGAGGGGGGGGTACCCATTTCTTCCGCAGCTTCCCGGGAGGAGGGGAGTGGCGAGACCATCTCCATGTCTGCCGATTTCAGGAGACTTTTCGAATTTCATGTGACGGTGCTACCTGAAAACCCGCAACTAACAGGCGGGGAGCAGGATACGATCAGGAAGGCGATCAAGGCCGCAGTTACCTCCTATATGGACGGTCTGCCGATTGGCGCCCCTCTCATCTACAACCGGATTGCCGCGGAGATTATGGCGGTACCGGGGGTTATGGATATCGACCTGCTGCTGCGGGAGAAGGAACCCACGGTGCTCTGGGGAAAACGGAACATCAGGGTGCAGGCGGAGAAGCGTGGGGTGCTGGCGGAGCCGGAGAGCGATCTCCGTATCCGGTTTGCCGGCGCGCCGGTCAGCTTCAACTTTACCCTGAAGGTGACACCGAATAATGCGGCTGCTATGGCGGCAATAGAGAAGGAGATCAAGGAGAAGCTGGTGGATCTCTTTGCATCCCTCCCCTCGGAGGTAACCTCCGGCGAGATTATGGGGATGCTGGGGGGGAGCGATCTTTTCACAATTCTCCCGGCAGATCTCAGTTGGAATGTGGAGTATCTACAGGCGGGGCTGATAATCCGGGATCAGGGGGGTGTGGGTGGCTCCACTACCGTTCCCCCTGGTGACAAGCCGATTCTTGGCACTGTTACGATCACCGCTGCAGGAGGGGGGGCATGACCGGTCGAACTGCCAGGATGCTTTCCCGTTTCCCTGCCTTCATGCGGGCCGAGACCCCTGAAAAGGTGCTCTCCGATATCGTTTCCGCCATAGGCACGGATCTGGACGAGACGGAACGGTTGATGACAGGCATCCAGCGGGCACACCGGCTGATGGTTGCCGATGAGGAGCGGGATGTTCTCCAACTGGCTGCGCTGCTCGGCTTGAGAAGGGGCGATTTTC